>CAZIAN010000481.1:703-4008 GCA_964537355.1 uncultured Pirellulales bacterium
AGATAGCAGCCGATATCCGCATTTGCATTGGCTTTGATTATCAATCGTACTCTTTATTGAATGACAATGCTTATGCTCTGCTTGAGGCAGCAGTTAGATATGTGTTCGGCATAAAACCTCAGGCCAGAATCCCCGAACCCAGCGATGGCTCCTATTATAATGATGTATGGGTAACCCTTGGCTGGAAACCGGGAGATTTAGCCGTTTCGCACGATGTGTACTTCGGCGACAATTTTGACGATGTCAACGCCGGAGCCGAAAGCACATTCATGGGCAACCAGGCCGCAACGTTCCTTATCGTCGGCTTTCCGGGATTTGCTTTCTCCGATGGTCTTGTACCAGGCACAACTTACTACTGGCGTGTTGATGAGATTAATAACGATGAGCCGAACAGCCCTTGGACCGGTCCTGTCTGGAGCTTTACAATCCCGCCAAAGACCGCTTATGAACCAATACCGGCTGATGGTGCCCTTTCTATAGCCACTGATGCTGCCCTTAGCTGGACAGCAGGTTTCGGTTCAAAACTGCACACCGTATATTTCGGCGACAATTTTGACGATATTGACAATGCCGTCGGCGGCTTGCCTGTTGGAACAACAACCTATAACCCCGGCACCCTTAAATTGTCCAAGACCTACTACTGGCGCGTCGATGAGTTCGATGTTGTTGAAACGCACAAAGGTCAGGTCTGGAGCTTTACAACTGAGGGCGGCGTCGCCAGTCCTAATCCTGCTAACCGCGCCGTGGATATAACACAGACGCCTGTTCTTACATGGTCACCTGGTGTCTATGCCGCTTCGTATGATATCTTCTTCGGCCTCAATAAAGACTCCGTGAAAAATGCCGATACAAGTTCACCTGAACATAAAGGCAGTGGTAACCTTGGCTCCGAGAGCTTTGACCCCGGACAGCTTGAATGGGATACCACTTACTACTGGCGGATTGATGAAGCCAATAACGTCAACTCAGACGGCCCGTGGACAGGCCCCCTCTGGAGCTTTACTACGGCTAACTTCCTTACCGTGGACGATTTTGAATCTTACAATGACCTTAATGAAGGTGAGCCCGGAAGCAACAGGATATATCTTGCCTGGATAGATGGATTCGACAACCCGGCAATAAATGGTTCTGTCGTTGGTAATGCTAATGCTCCTTTTGCCGAACAGACGATCTTCCACACCGGCTCTCAGTCGATGCCGATGGCCTATGATAACGCTGTCGGAAAATCCGAGGCGACCTTGACATTGACTTCCAATCGCGACTGGACAGTCAAAGGCGTCAGCACATTGACAATATGGTTCAGAGGTGATGCGGCTAACACCGCTGAGAATTTGTATGTTGCCCTTAACGGAAATGCAGTAGTCAATAATGAAAATCCTGATGCGGCACTGAGAACCTCCTGGACACGATGGAATATCGACCTCCAGGCCTTTACCGACCAGGGCGTAAACCTTACCAATGTAACTTCAATTACCCTCGGCCTTGGCAATAAGAACAATCCCGTTGCCGGCGGCTCAGGCATGATGTACTTCGACGATATTCGCCTCTATGCACCATAGCCGTATCACTATAACATGTGAGCAGTACATAAAAGTGAAGGATGAACTCGATTTGGTCTACTCGGGGCCTATGCTGATTGATTCAGTGAAGTGGATGGGAAAAATCTTCCTTCATCCAACTTTAGCTCACTTTAGGCACTTTAATTTACTTTAGCTCACTCCCAAGCCCCTCTGCCGTTAATCCTCTTCCACCCGCCAAAATTTCTTTTCAGGCTCCCAGCTCTTGGATATTTCACCGGTCGGCTTTACAACAACTGCTTTACATTCTGCAGTAATCGTCCCATCAGGTAATAATAATTTCGCTGCGACCTTCATCCCTCTATTCCCTTTATGCTCCAGCCAGCCAATTGCCTTTAGCGGTGTATTGGTGGGTGTCGGTTTCCTGTAAGTCACGTTCAGTCTTAAAGTAACAAATAGATTATCGAAATTGCCGTCCAGCATGACGGATCTGCCCGACGTCTCATCTAAAATCGCGGCTACAATCCCGCCATGTGCAATTCCCGGATACCCGTTAAAATGCTCGGCAATTGTAACATCCGCTTCAATCTGGTTTGCTTCCGGGTTGTTATACCACACCATTTTCAGCCCAAGGCTATTTTCACGGCCGCACATAAAACATGTTCTCGACGTTGGTTGTTTTATCATCGAATCCTCTTTTTCTCAGTTTCTATTTTTATATTATTTTCAGTAAGAGTATAATCGATAATATGTTTCTGTCGGATTCTTAATTTCTAAAATAGAGAATATTTTAAACGTTAATCGCGGCAGTCACGATCCTGTTAATTAAGAAGAGGTTCTCATATTATGAAGAAAATACTCGTTTTCCTATTCATCATCACAATTTCCTGGGCTGGCATTTCTATATGCACTTGCTCCGCCGCAAGTCAGGCCAATGATACAAATATTTCTAACTTCGCCAACCAACTTGATGATGTCGGTATTACAAGTGAGAAATCCATTTGGAATGGTTATGAACGTTATGACTTCACCTATGATACTCGTCCCTGCATTGTCGTCGTCCCCAAAAATCCGGCCGGCCACCTTCCCTGGATATGGAGGGCGCGTTTTTTCGGCCATGAACCTCAGACAGACCTTAAGCTCCTGGAAAAAGGATTTCATCTTGTTTACATGGATGTCGCAGACCTTTTTGGTTCTCCGTCGGCTGTTAATCACTGGAATACCTTTTACAATTACCTGACTAAGCACCACCATTTCCACCCACGTCCCGTTCTCGAAGGAATGAGCCGGGGCGGCCTGATCATTTACAACTGGGCCTCTGCCAATCCTGATAAAGTGGCCTGCATCTATGGCGACAATCCCGTTTGTGACTTCAAAAGCTGGCCGGCCGGCCGAGGCAAGGGAAAACACCATCAACCCTCATGGGAAGCTTGTCTGAAAGCTTATGGTCTTACGGAACAACAGGCCCTGGCCTATAAGCACAATCCAATTGATAACCTTGAGCCTTTGGCCCGTTCGGTAGTGCCTATTCTGCATTTATGCGGCACTTCTGATACCGTCGTTCCGATGCCGGAAAACTCAGACATTATTGAAAAACGCTATAAGAAGCTCGGCGGTAAAATAACCGTCATTCGCAAGCCCGGCCAGGACCATCATCCTCACAGCCTGAAGGACCCGGCGCCCATTGTTGATTTCATCCTCTCTTATACCACACCTGATTATGACAAGTTCCGCCATAACCTGCGGCATGGCCTGACAAACTCCCGCATAAAATTCACTCGCCGGAAC
>CAZIAN010000482.1:0-1211 GCA_964537355.1 uncultured Pirellulales bacterium
AGTGAACCGCCAGTATCCTTTTTTGCCTTGTGAGACTAAACGCCCTTGTTGAGCGTTAACAGAGAGCTTGTCAAGCGGCGAAGAATCCGGATTGTGTGGTCTTGGTGAGTTAAGCCGTTACGGTGCCATAGCATCAAGCTGACTCTTGGCGTCTCGTGCAGCATCGCGTGCTATTTCTGGAAGGGCGGGGTGGATAAAAATCATGTCCAGCAAATCGTCGAGCGTACCTTCCTTCTTCATCATCGCAATGAAAAGGTGGATCATATCAGAAGCTTCATCACCAAGGATATGTGCACCCAAAATTCTGCGTGTTGGACACTCCACCAATATCTTAACGAATCCATGCTCGTATCCTCTTGCAAGCCCAGCATTGCTATCTACATAAGAGGCCCTTCCCACAACATAGCTCTTATGCTGCTTAAAAGCTTGCTGTTCTGTCATACCAACTCCAGCAATTTCCGGTACACTAAACACCGCATGAGGCACAGGTCCATAATCAATCGGTTCGTCTAATACATCCTGAAGAACCGTTCGCACAAGATAGTCCGCCTCATAGTTCACTGTATGGCGATAGAGATAGTTGCCTATACAATCACCCAATGCGTAAATGTTATCGATATTTGTGCGCAGGTAGTTGTCTACCCGGATAAAGTTATCCTGGTCAATCTCTACATCAGTATATCGAAGGCCAAGATTATCAGTGCAAGGCGTGACACCAGTTGCTACTAACAGGGCATCACCTGCAAAGACTCTCTGTTGACCCGACGTGTCTTTGCATGTAACGGAGAATGAACCGGCATTATACTCAACTCTTAGGGGAACAAAACCTGTATGTACTGAATGAACTCTGCTAAAAATATGGGAAAATGCTTTAGCAACTTCCCTGTCCTCTTTCCGCAGGAAACGACTTCGTACAATAAACTCAACATCCGTTCCTGCAGCAGCATAGGCACTACCGAGTTCCACAGCGATATACCCAGCTCCAATCACAAGCAGATGTTCAGGCAGATCTGTACACCGTAAGGCCTCACGACTCGTCATAAACGGAGTAACCGCAAGCCCAGGAATATCAGGTATATGTGGACGTGATCCCGTGGCTATGAATACTTTTTCAGTTGCAAGCTCATCTTCTCCTGCTTTGATAACCAAGTTGGAAATAAATTCAGCATGAACGGGATAAAAATCCAAATTTGGTGTGTTCTCTATCTTGG
>CAZIAN010000482.1:1221-4005 GCA_964537355.1 uncultured Pirellulales bacterium
CCGCTGGTCTGCCGACATGCTATCTACGGTCTCTGATATACGTTTGACAAGAGCCGCAAACTCAATCCTTGCACTCGAATCTGATGTTACATTGATTCGATGTGCCTCCTGGATCAGTCTGGGCAGTTCAGTTGGATAGATTAACATTTTAGAAGGGATACACCCACAGTTTAGGCAGGTCCCTCCAACTGCACCTTGTTCAATGAATGCTGTTTTGAATCCCATTGATGCAGCAGACAACGCAATCTTCATTCCTCCGCCACTACCAATAACAATAGTATCGTAATGTTTCATGTAGTTATCTCTTAAATGCAACAACTCGTATTGTTCGATTACTCTCAAGAAAGCTATGTTTAGATGTTAAGCTGACCCTAATTCTTAAAGAGGATACCAAATTACACATTATACGACCAGTTTATCAATAACGTTTAACTAGAATATAGTCACTGTTTATGCATTTCTCATACGATAATCTATTGCTGAGGAATGCAATAAATTACAGCAATAACCACAAAAGAGCTCGTAGACTCTTTTTTTATTCCAAAAAGATTATTTGATTAATACTTTTCTTCGCCACCGTCTACTTAATCATTTACGAGTTTTTGTGTCGCGTATTTGCGTCATCTTCATACGCATCACTGGTAATTTACTTCTCGAATTACAAATCGCATATTTTTATACCATAATTGTGCTCAGGTCAGTTACTGAACTCGTAGAGGGCTGTTTCGTTTCATTTGTAGCGGACCAGTAGTTGGTTTTTAGGAATTTGTTTACATCTTTACATAGTGGCAGATGCTTGTTATAGTGCAGTGAATGAAAGGAGGATACCGATGTTTAATGCACTTATGGTTTCGCTGGTACTCACTACATCAATAAATGCATGGGAAAAGGCAAGTTCCATTCCTGTCCGCGCGACCTTGGAGCCTGTCGTGACCGACAGCACATTTCCCATAGTCCCTACTGCTGTCGAGATCTCCGGCTTGCTTGGTGAGCGGATGCGCGCTCATACTTTTAGCCGCATCGCGAAAATTGATGAAAATACGCTACTTGATGGCTTTCGCGCGAGACCAGGTTCACACCCATGGATTGGAGAGCATGTGGGTAAATGGCTCCACGCTGCGTCTTTGCTTTGGCTCTGGTCACAAGACCCGGGCTTGCGAGAGAAGATAACACGTGTCGCAAAGGCGCTTATTACCACGCAGGACGACGATGGATATCTTGGAACGTATGTACCTGAAAAGCGTTTCGGTCTCTATCGTGAAGCTGACTGGGACGTGTGGGTCCACAAGTACTGCCTGATCGGTTTGCTGTCCTACTATGGGATTTCGGGCGACGAGGAGGCCCTGACTGCATGCAAGCGCGCTGGCGATCTCTTGACTTCAGTATTTCCCCGTGAGCGTAGCATCCTCAAGGCTGGAACTCACGTTGGCATGGCTGCAACCTCGATTCTCGAGCCAATCGTGCTGTTATATCGTGCGACAGGCGATAAGAAATACCTTAATTTTGCTTTATACATTGTCAGCTCGTGGGACGAGCCCGGCGGGTCGCAGGTTCTCTCTGCGATACTCCGGGAAAAAACAGTGCTGGCCGTAGGCAATCGAAAGGCCTACGAGATGCTCTCCAACTATGTTGGACTTTGCGAACTCTATCGTGCGACGGGGAAATTGGAATTCCTTCAAGCTGCACAGTATGCCTGGGAAGATGCGAGTACAAAAAGATTGTATATCACCGGTGGTTCCAGTGCCGGCGAACACTTTCAGCCCAATGGCCATCTTCCTAATGATGAGGGCGCACACATTCAGGAAATGTGTGTTACCACCACGTGGACACAGCTTTGCTGGCAACTCTTCCGTTTGACAGGAGAGGAGAAGTACGCTGCGGCCCTCGAACAGGTTCTTTTCAATGAGACGCTGGGCGCACAAAAACCGGATGGATCAGGCTTCTCTTACTTCACCCCTCTCGAGGGACACAAGCCCTTCCGTTCGGATTACCCTGGAACCCATGGTATGGACTGCTGCAACTCTTCAGGGCCGCGTGCGCTCGGTCTTGCACCGACTTTTCTTGGAACAATCGACTCTGATGGTTTCAGAATCAATACATTCGCGCCAGCACGTTGGCACGTGACAATCGGCAGCGTACCGGTCACGGTAACATTGAAGAGCCAATTTCCCAGTGACGGCGTCGGCACGATTGAGATAGACCTGCAACACGATTTGGATTTCCCCCTAGCCATCCGAGTTCCCCGATGGACTGCAAATCCAAAGGTATCAATTGGCAACGTTGTCTTCCACTCTGAGCCAGGGACGTACCTGACAATCAAGCGCCTATGGTGCCGGGGAGATATTGTGAAGTTCTCCTTCCCGTTTGTTCCGGAGATCCACATCGGCTCAGGCTCCAACGAGGGCCGTGTGGCCGTTACTGCAGGACCTCTTGCTCTTGCACTCGATCAGACAGACAATCCCAGAATCAGAATCCCGAAGTACATCGCGCTTCAAGGTTTAACAGTTGAAGCCTGCAAGTTCGAGAGCAAACCAGTAAAAGACAATTACTCTTGGCAAGATGAAAAACTCTGGGCCTGCAACATGCGGGATCTGATGGCCGAAGCACAGGGGAAAGAGGCCGAATGCCGTGTTCTGCTTCGTCCCTTTTTTGATGCCGGCTCTTGGGACTCCACCTGCTACGCAGTCTGGCTGCGGGCACCCGGCACCGTTCTGAGTGATGACGCCATAGGCCCATTCACATTCGGGCGAGAGCTTTATAGTGGCCAAGGTAACGTGAACGGCA
>CAZIAN010000483.1:0-4000 GCA_964537355.1 uncultured Pirellulales bacterium
AATGGATCATGGCGGTTCTTTTGGTTTTCTCATGGAGGTACAAGATGGAACTCAAGGGTAAAATTGCGCTGGTTACAGGTTCCAGCCGGGGCATCGGCAAGGCCATCGCTCATAAGCTGGCCGGTGAGGGATGTATATTAATTGTTCACGGTTCACGAGAGACTAATGCTCTTTGCAGCTCTTTCGAAGAGGTCAGAAAATTGAGCCCGGATTCCATAATGGCTACAGCGGAGTTATCAAGACCTGAAGAGATTGACAAAATGTTTTCACAGATAAAGGAAATTTTCGGCGGACTGGATATACTCGTGAACAACGCGGCCACACAGAACCCCAGCCCTGTTCTTGAGCTTAAGCAAGAGGACTGGGACCGAGTGCTTTCGGTTAATCTCAAGGCGCCTTTTTTGTGTGCACAACAGGCAGGCAGATTGATGCGTGCCAAAAAAGCCGGTGGAAAGATTATTAATATCAGCTCGGTTCATGCCTACGACGCACGTCGAAACTACGCCCACTACAGCTCTGCAAAGGGCGGGCTGGAGACATTGACAAAGTCTCTGGCGCTGGAATTGGCGGAGTTTAATATTCAGGTTAATTCCATCGTGGCCGGTGCTATCGCCACTGAACTGACTCCGACGGACAGACAGGAAAAATTTCTGATTTCAATCCCGGCAGGCAGAATCGGCACAACCGAAGAAATAGCCCATTTGGTTACTTTCCTTAGCTCGAACAAGTGCGATTACCTGACTGGGGCGAGTATTACCGTCGATGGCGGGCTGACACTTGGGTTCTGCGCAAGCCGTCCCGATTTATGAGAAACCAAATGTAAAAATAGACAACCGGGCGAGAATCCGAGGAATATTTGCCTGAAGTTGAAATGTTTATCCGGGAAATGACCGGGTAAAAAAGCACAATAAAGTGAGATTTTCAGAGTGCATACATCACCCGGGGTCTGCTCACGAGTTTAAAATTTTCGCAAAAAAAGAACAAAGCTGTAACAATTCTGTAACATCTGTTCGTTAGGTTATGGGCGTCGTTGACAGTCAATATTAACCTTTTATCAAGGAGACATGAAATGGAACGTTGGGTCTTGTCTAAAAGAGTTAGTCGAACGGCAGTTGTTTTCGTACTGTTTGTGATTGTAGTGCCTGGCGTGAGTGTAAGTGTTAGCGGAGAAACATGTAAGTTTACGGTGAAACTGCAAATAGATAAGCCGTATTGCGTGCTGAATTTCATGGAGACACTCAGGACGAGAGGGTATTACGGTCCGACGCTTTATGAGCATTACAAAAAGAGTAAATACAGCGAGGATGATGAGCTGGCAAAGCTGGTTAAGCAATATTCGAGCGTTAGACTTGGGTATGGATATCACTTCGACGGGTATCCCAAGTACAGGTACATGGCCAAGGACAGAGCGACGAGTGATATGTTCTTTACTATGAGTGCGCATACAGAGAGCCTGGAAGAGTTTAAGCAGATGACCGTTGGGATTATTGCATTCGACGACCATCAGCGGCTGTTCGAGATCCTTGAGGCAGTGGAGCCGATATACGATGAGCTGGTGTGGGATCCTTATTACGACAAAGCACAAGCAAAACTAAAAGCTTTGAAGGAATATGCAGAGAAGGTGAATATGGGTGATAAGCTTGGGGCCGTTGCGAATTTTCTGAACAGCAGCTGGTCCACCGATGTCCCCGTCATAGTATCGTTTTCGATAGTACCGGGGCATAATATCAGACTTGTGCCTCCTCCTATAGGTAACGTGATACGTGCAGGATTGCTGACCGAACCAGAGGACCACTTCAATTACTCGTGGTATGTCAGCGTGATCGTACACGAGTTTTCTCACAGGGCGTTTGCCGAGCAGCCATTGAAGATGCACCAGCAAATCGAGCAGTGGTTTACAGAATCGAAATCCCCTCATCGGGGCATGGTGAACCTGATGTTTAACGAGGTGCTGGGAGGAGCTGTTGGGCACAAGGTACGAGAGGATCTGATAGGGGAGGCTCACGCGTTCACGTACAATCAGCAGGTCATAAAGGCTTTTGACGAGGCGATATATCCGCTCGTCGTATCGTATCTTGACGAAGGCAAGTCGATCGACCGGGCCTTTGTGAACGAGAGCCTCGCAATATATGAGAAGACATTTCCAAATGCTCTTAACGAGTATCTCAATTTATTCCAGGCTTACTACCTGCTGACAGATGTTGAGGGCGGCGCGGAACATAAGCTGCCCGATGTGATACGGAAGAATATCGTCGGACCGATGATGTATGAGGTCGGCAGCGGTATTACCGATGAGAACATCGATGCGCTGATGGTATATGACTTTACGAAGGTGATCGTGATTACCAAAGATCACGAGAAGACCATTAAATATCTAAAAGGCAAGATCAGCGCACTTGACAGGTTCGATAGTCTTGATACAGGGGCAGACTGGGTGCTGTCATGTCATGATGCAGACCGCAATCCCTATGTGATAGTCAATATACAGTCGTTGGAGGCGTTTGAAGGAGTGACAAAAAAACTGAAGGCAATTGAGGTGATCGACCCGGCAAAGCCGATAGTTGTTATGGAACAATGAGACAGTACGGGAGAGTCAGCCCAATTGACCAGTCCCACCAGCTAATCAGGGCGCAGCGAGCCGCAAACAGATGCTCATAAAATGTTCCAATTGTACGAGTTGGCGCCTACAAGGAGCCTACAACCATAAGGCCCTTAATCTGCCATTTTGAAAACATTTCTATTGGATATTGCAATAAAGAAGCTATCTTATATAATCTGTTGAATTACAGTTCGAAGCCTTTTCACTTGTATGGCAATACACAGGATGAGAAATGATAATTGAACGACAAAATAAAGATGGTTCTGTTGACAATAGACAGGCCGGCGAGGCAGTCGGGGAATTCTTTGCGCAAAATGACTATACCGGCAAACGGATCCTGGTGATAATTCCCGACAATACCCGTTCGGGGCCTATAGGGGATGTATTTAAGCTCATTTACGATTGCCTGGAGCAAAAGGCAAAGGCGGTCGATTGTCTGGTGGCACTCGGAACACATCAGCCCCTGAGCGAAGAGCAAATCTGCACGAGACTTTGCATGACGGCAGAGCAGCGCAAAAGTAAATACGCATCGGTGAAGTTTTTCAACCATGAATGGGAAAAAACGGAGACTTTCACTTCCATAGGCCGGATTACTGCAGACGAAATCGAGAAAATAAGCGGGGGGTTGTTTGCCGAAGAAGTTGACGTAGCTATTAACAAAAAGATTTTAGAATACGATGAGTTTTTTATCTTAGGGCCCGTATTTCCTCATGAGGTTGTCGGTTTTTCCGGCGGACATAAGTATATATTTCCCGGAATCGCAGGGGATGATATCATTCATTTTTTCCACTGGTTGGGCGGCGTGATAACAAATCCCATTATCAACGGCAACAAATGGACACCGACACGGCAGGTTGTTGAAAAGGCCGCCTCTTTTTTAACAATGCCGCACAAACTGTTCGCTATCGTGGCGCTGGAAGAGGAGCTTAAAGGAATTTTTATCGGGGAGACGGCCGAGGCGTGGGAAAAGGCCGCAGACCTTTCAGAGCAGGTTCATATCACATATAAGGATAAATCATACAGCACGATTCTCGGCATTGCCCCGGAGATGTACGACGATATCTGGACGGCGGGCAAGGTAATGTACAAACTCGAACCGATACTCGCCGACGGGGCAACGCTTATTATCTACGCCCCGCACATTACGGAGATATCCTATACCCACGGCAAATGGTTAGATAAAATAGGCTATCATACCCGCGACTATTTTCTCAAACGCATGGAGCAGTTCGAAGGCGTTCCCAGAGGGATTATCGCCCACTCCACTCATGTAAAGGGTATCGGCACTTATATTGACGGGGTCGAAAAACCGCGAGTCAACGTGATACTTGCCACAAGTATCGACAAAGAGCGGTGTGAGAAGGTAAATCTCGGTTATATGAATCCTGATGAGGTGAATAT
>CAZIAN010000484.1:0-3995 GCA_964537355.1 uncultured Pirellulales bacterium
ATATGAGGACCTACTATTTTTAGTTGTTTAATATCAAAACGCACCGCATATAAAGTCTCATTACGACCATAGATTAAGTGACCTGTGGGAATATATCGAGCATAAGAACCACCTTTAAATATTAATCGGCGTTCGTTTGTCTGGAGCGAGTAAACCTCAATTTGATGGGCATCAAATCCGCTGCCAATATTCGTAAAGAGCACCGCCTTACCGCCGGGCAGGATTTGCGGCCAGAAGTGCCCATATTCACCCAGATTCGGATCGTTGATAGTTAATCTCTCCTTTTTCCCTCCAGAGGCAGAAATTTGCCACAGGCCGCTCTCATTGATCGAGCCTCCGGCAGGCGTGAAAATTATGTTATCATCAGCACCCCAGCTTCCGCCACGAAATTGCAGGCACTCGCACAGGACTATAGGCTCACCGCCTTTAATAGAGACTTTCTTGAGCTTTCTCTGGAAATGATCGACATATCCCAGCCACTGGCCATCGGGTGAGAAGAACGGACTGATCGCACCTTCTGTGCCCGGCAATGGTTTTGCCTCGAATTTATCCAGCTCGCGCACATAGATTTTTCTCCTGCCGTCGCTACCTTCCTCAACGTAAGCAAGACGCCGGCCATCAGGTGAAAATGCCAGGGCATGGTGCCACAGCGCCTCAATGGCAAGGGTCGTTTGGGGACTAATGGCAAAACTTCTTATCGGCTGTGTTTGCATCGAACTCGGACGCAAAGAACTCCAGATGGCCAGAGCACCCATAATAATCCCAAGAAAGATACAAACCGTACCCACTACCTTCAGCTTCTTCCCACCAGTCGTAGGTATGATTTGAAAGGAAGTAGTAGTTATCGGAGGGGCGTTCGCAGGAAGATTTAAGGTTTCATTTATTTCAATTGCGGCGTCTGCGATATCATGAAGACGTCGATGCGGGTCCTTCTCAAGACAGCGACGCATCAAAACGGCGATATTGGCCGGTGTGTTAGAAGGGAGTTTCATCCAGTCAGGCTCTTTGTGCAAAATATTAACCAGCATATCTGACACGGACTCGCCTTCGAAGGGAACCTCACCTGTCAGCATCTCAAACAGCACGCAGGCGAATGACCAGATATCGCTGCGCTTATCGATTTGTTTACCCCTTGCCTGCTCAGGACTCATATAGGCGGGTGTGCCTAAAACACGGCCAGGCTCGGTGACGGTGGTTTGCCGGCCCTGAAACTCATCGCCAACCGACTTGGCCAAACCAAAATCAAGAACCTTAACTTTGCCTTCCTGTGTTATCTTGATATTACCGGGTTTGAGGTCGCGATGGATAACACCATGTTCATGTGCGGCTGCTAAGGCCTCTGCTATCTGCAGGGCTATAGCTAACACCTCTTCCAGTCTGAGCTCACTTTTCGCTATCAATTCCGCCAATGTTTGACCGGGAACGTATTCAAGAACAAGATAACTGACGCCTTCGACATCTTCCAGCTCCTCGTAGATAGCGGCAATGTTCGGATGATTCAACGATGCCAGTACCCGGGCTTCACGCTGCCATCGCTTTTGAGCCTTAGAATTACTCATCACCTCGGCAGGCAGGCTTTTGATGGCAACCGGACGGTCGAGTTTGGTATCGCGTGCAAGGTAAACCACTCCCACTGCCCCGCGACCCAGCTCCCGCTCGATTCGGAACGGGCCTATCAGTCCTCCAGGGGATGCTGCTGAGCTTTTAAAAGAATGTTCAGGACCGACTCCCTTGCCGTTAGATTCCTTACTATTTTTCTCTTCAGCGTTGCTCATTAGCAGGCCTTACTGAAAATGTATGATGTCTTAACAACTTTACCGAAAAAAGTGTCTTGACTATTTCGTGCATGGCTAATACTATATTACACAATTCATATTACGTCAATACGACTGTGAATTCTACTATTGCATACGTAAATGTTTATCTCAAGGAGTTACGATGGCTTCTATCATAATAATGTCAGGACCTAACAAAGGTGACTATTATCCCCTCGGTCAAAGGACTAATGTGATAGGCCGGGATGAGGCCCTTCTAATACAAATTCTCGATGAGCACGTTTCGCGTAAACACTTACAGATTCATTTCGATAAAGACAAGGGACAATATTTCGCGCTCGATATGAAGAGCAAACACGGCGTATTTATCAACGGCGGCAAAATTAATAATGAAACCGCTTTAGCTGACGGCGACCAAATTTATATCGGCCAGACCGATTTGCTGTTCACTGAAAAAGACTTTGCCGACCGTGAAAGTGCACTGTCCCACTTCAAAAAAGTCGGGGAGCGATTCCGTCCAACAATGATTGAGTGAGTAGTGAAATTATTCCTCTTTCTGAGGTCTTGGTTTCAGCAGATTCCTGAGCCCCTCGGTTATCTCCCTGCCGATATTCTCTTTACCTTCCATAATTCTCGTGCCCAGGTTTATAGTTTTATTCAGAGTCGAAGTCATTGTACCGACGATATCCGTGGGCAGGACGCCTATTCCCTCTTTAACGAGGACATTTGCAATAGCCAATACAATCTCACCCGCCAAACCAGCCGTATCCAGCTTATTATCAGCGCCCAGGTTAGTCATTCTTATTGGCGAAAGCGTCAGAGTCACGGGCTCGGCCTGCTCGGAATTCGGCATCAGATTGACTTTAACCGTAATATCAGATATCTCAAGATTGTCTATATGCAGCTTTTTCCCTTCGCCTTCTTTTGTATCGTCGGATATTGCTTCTAATACATCATGGAGATTGTTGCCGGAAACACCTTGCTGTTCAATCATAACATCAACGCCGTCGAGCTTGATTTCCCTTATACTAACAACATCACTCAAAAGTGACTTTACATTAACTTCGATTTCGGCATTTTTCAATACGAGCAGTTTGTCATGTTTATAAGCCGGTGGATTGCCAATCGAAAGGTTTTGCAAAACAAGCTTTCCAGACACTATCGAAAGGTCAGCATCACTCATGCTGACTTCAACATTTAAGGCCTTGCTTGCTGCGGACTCAATTCCCGCCTTTACAGCACGGTCGGCAAAAAGATTAACAGCTATGACAATAACAGCAGTTAAAACCAGTATTGCCAGCACAATAACACGGAGAATTTTGAGGTTTTTGTTCATTTTCCAAGCTTTTCGGTCATTCTCGCAAACATGCCCCCAGTAGCTTTTGTTCATAAAAAGCCGACATTCGGCTTAAATACTCTGTCGTGTAATTTTCGCACCGAGGGGATTAAGTCTTTCTTCGATTTTCTCGTAGCCGCGGTCGATGTGATAGACCCTGCTTATAATTGTAGTCCCTTCAGCAGCCAATCCGGCTAAAACCAACGCCGCAGACGCCCGCAGGTCGGAAGCCATCACCGGAGCAGCTATTAACGTCTTCACACCGGCGACAATTACAACCGGGCCTTCTTTACGCAAATCCGCCGCCATTCGGCTCAATTCCGCAACATGCATAAATCTGTCGGGAAAAATCTTTTCAATTATGATACTATTACCTTCGGCAAGTGACAAAAGAACCATAAACTGTGCCTGCAAATCGGTGGGGAAACCTGGATACGGCTGAGTGGTAATGTCGGTAGTTCTGATGGTACCTTTCCGGGCAACAACACAACCATCACCCTCAACATCGACCGTTACACCGATATTTCTGAGCCTGTCCACAACAGCCATCATATCATCGAGCCGACAATTCTGGAGCTGCAGCTCGCCTTCAGTAATAGCGGCGGCGACCATAAATGTTCCGGCCTCGATTCTGTCCGGAATTACCTCATACTCAACCGGGTCCAACTCTTTAACGCCTTCGATTATTAGCCGCGGCGAGCCGATCCCAGCAATCCTGGCACCCATTTTATTCAGACAGTTCGCCAGGTCCTTTATTTCCGGCTCACAGGCAGCCGATTCTATAACTGTACGACCTTTCGCTAATGTCGCAGCCATCAGGATATTCGCAGTGCCGAGCACGGTCGAGCCGAAAGGACCGCCCATAAAAATATCTTTACCTTTTA
>CAZIAN010000485.1:0-3993 GCA_964537355.1 uncultured Pirellulales bacterium
GTGACATCGTCCGTGAGTTTACCAACGCTTTCCGTGCCCGCGGTCTCAAAATCGGATTTTACTATTGTTTCCCCGGCAATTTCTCGAATCCCGGGCACGGCAGCGCAGTTCCCCAAAGCCGGCCGGATCTTCACGGATTGCCTCCCGAAGCCGCCGGAGACTACATCGGATTCATCAAGAAACAATTGATGGAGCTGCTATCCAACTACGGCCCGATCGACCTGTTGTGGATCGACCAGTATAGCAATAAGTACACCAGATCACGCTGGCCCGAAATTCAGACACACGTCAAATCGTTACAACCACGCTGCCTGGTCATCGGCAACAACGCCCACAATCTCAGGGATTCCGACGTGTACAGTTGTGAATTTCCATGGGATTCCAAAGGTTTGCCTCCGGAAGGCAGCACGATCCCCGCAGAAGTGTGCGATAAAATCTCGCGTACATGGTTCTGGAACACAACCGATGGCCCTGAATACACAAAAGACGCGCAGGAAATCGTCAAAATGCTCAGGCTCTGTAACAACAGAAATGCAAACTATCTGCTGAACGTCCCACCGGACAGGAACGGCCTCATCTCCGGCTTGCACCTAAAGCGTATGCAGGAAGTAGCCGCATTGTTGAGCACAACCAAAAGCAAAAGAGATCAAAAATAATACAGATTTAGACAGTACAGACTGACAAGAAAACTCTCCCTAAAAAATGGCTGCTTATCTTATAACATTACGGATTGGTAGTACCGGGTGAAGGTGCAGAAGCAGTCCAGTTGTCAGAGTCATTGCCGTAATCAGATGAGACCTTGCGAGTTAGTGAATTACCGTCACCATCCGGCGCAGTTGGCCAGTGGTCAACTCCGCCGGGTGAATTCTCGGGATGAGAACCATCGCTATAACTTACCCTGTCAACACGGATGTAATAAATTGTGCCGGATTCGTCCATGTCACCGGGCATCGAAAGCTCCAGTCTCTCACCGGCGTTGTTCAAGCTGCCGCTGTAAGGACCAAGAATCTTCTGAGAAGGAACAGCCGGATACCGCCAGGAAAACGCCTCCGGGTCCTTGACCACCAATACGTATCCCCCGGCTGGTATCGTAACGGGAACATCGGCCGGGAAGGTAAAGTCAATACCATCGGTAAACTTCCAAGGTTGGGCCTGGTCGTCACTATATAAAGTAACAGGCTCGGCGCTGACGTTATGCAGCTCGATATATTCATACTGGTCGTTGGTATATGAGCCGCCAACCGGCCATGATGGATTATACATAATCTCATTGATAACTATCGGCCCAATCTTCGGATAAGCATTAGCAAAGCCCGGGGTGTTCTCAGACATCGGTACAAAGTTATAGTTGCCGGTGCTTGGTTTGTAATAACGGCCAAACGATACGCCGGTCTCAGATCCGCCGAAATCCTCTACCTCTCTATAGCCTGTCAAAAGACCGCCATCGGCGGAGCTTAGATACAGCCGTTCACCGTTCTCACTCAAGGAAAAGGGCTGATAAGAGCCCGGAGCAGCTATATTCCTGAAATGTTGGTCTTCATAGAAAACAATATATCCATCAGGAGCAATTATTGTTCCTGCGGCAATCTGGTATTTGGCTAAATCAGAACTGCTGTCGCTGAGGAACCAGCCGCCAATGTCTATGGCAGTGCCGGTAGTATTATGCAGCTCTATCCAGTCCGCAGCATCAGCGTGTGAATGAGCTAATACTTCGTTAATAACCACCGCACCTGGTTCGGGTATAATACCGCTGTCATCTTCGCCCGGGGAACCACTGAGATATGCACTGGCACGCCAGGAGTTTTTCTCATTCCAGCCGTATGGGTCAGTGTTAATCGGATTTATTATTGTTAGGGAGAAACCATCTCCATCAGTAATAGAGCGCCAGCCGTCCTTGTAGCCGAAGTCCAGAATAGTTTGACCAACAGCATCTTCAAGTTTTATTCGCTCACCCGCGTCATTCAATCTGCCTGAATATTCACCTGCTATATTAAGGGCTGTGCCGTATCTGGTCTCGAAGGCCTCGCGGTCCTGAACTACTATTACATATTCGTTAGGTGCAAGCTCCATATTCGGGAAGGTAAAATCAATGCCGTTAGTGAACTTAACCAGATTCAGATTAATCGTTTCGCCCCCAATGTTCTGAAGTTCAACGTACTCAGTGTTCGGATCATATGGATTATACATAATCTCCGTGATGCGAAGATTGTCGGTTAAAGGGCCTATTGCGAATGTTGCTTCAGTCATGGCACTCCATGATCGCCCATTCAATATTTGTGCTTTTACATGGGCGCTATGTGTCAATGTTATTGGCCCGTCATACAACCGCACGCCGGTTGTGATGTCACTATCATCATCGTCGTCGGGAGAGGAGTTGCTTTTGCCGGCGACCAATTCAGCGGAGATGAGAAACTCGGAGCTGTCGTTGGAGAAATTCAGACCATGGATGGCCAAAAGATTATTACCCGTATGCAGCTCGCTGAGGAAATCGGAGATGTCGATGTACTCAAAGTTGAAGGCTTCGGTATTGGGCCTGTCCTGGTTGGCTCTGGAGCTTGCAGTAGGCGTGCCTAAGAAATTGCGTCTGGCAACCTCGACGCCGTTGAGGTATGCAATGAAGCCATCGTCGTAGCGAATGTTCAGCGTCATTGAGTCATAACCTTCCTGGCGGGCAGTGAGGGTAAAGGGGATGCGGATGTAACAGGCTGCGTTTTTATCATACATCTGATCTTCGAGGTCAAGTGTGATAAGGTGCGAGTAAGTTGAATTTCTGTCGTAGCCGACACCGCCTGGGCCTCCAACAGAAGCCAGCCATCTGGAGTCATCAAAAACTCCGGGCTCTTTCCAAATGTCGCTGGAGGAGCGTGACGAAACGAAGACTCGCTTATCATCATTTTCATAAACAAGGGTCGTGGTATTGGTATTCTGCTGGGGCAATCCCTGGAATCGCGGGTCGGAGCCGTCGAGAGAATAATAAAGGGTATTAAATCTGCCCGGACTTGTTATTGTCAGTGTGTCGGAGGCTGAAATATGGCCGCCGTGCTGGTCAAGGTCGTTTATTTTGAATGTTGGTCCGGCAATGGTAAACAGGCCTTCCTTAATGCAGGCGGCCAAAAAGATATCAAGCCGATTCGGAACCCACGTATCGATAACATACGTATCCATATTGGGGATGACACCCGACATCTGGTCCTGAAGCTCTAAGAAGCGGCGGGTAATGTTTTCTGCCGATAGTGCACCGTTGTTATAGAAATGTTTGTTTATTCGGTCGGCGAAGATTTGTTTGAAGTTGTTGTTTACCTTGAGGGCGCGATACAAATAGCCGTTGGCGTTTCCCTGAGAGTTTAGACTGTCAAAAAACACGGTATTGAGCCTGTCGTTATACATTCCGCCTTCGATGTCCCAGATGAAAAATCTCCACTTTCCCTCTTCGGAGCGTTCGCATGCCGCAGACCAGTTATTTTGCGGCCAGTCCCAGTTGCCGGACCAGAGCTGAAGGATGAGATAATCGGCGAATGCGGGGATATCGAGTCGCTTGCTGATGTACTGATAATGTATATCATTGGCGAGGTTGTTATTGCGGGCGTAATCGATCATCTCGTTAAATGACACGGCATCGCCGTCGCGGACTCCGTTCATTGTCATGATGTCCCAGTCTTTGTCGCTTTTGTACCATTGCTGGCAGAATTCGCTTTTGATATGTTCACACGGATTGAAAAAGCCTTTGTACTGTCCGTTAATGAAAAGGTTTGCCATGGTACCGACGCTGGCGACATTGCCCATGTCCTTGTGCAGTCGTCTTTGCAGTTCGTCTTTAATAAAAGGATTGGTCCTGTCGTTATGGCCGCTGCGGAGCACAATAGCCTTGAATCGCTGCACCTCAAAAGGAAACAGCGGATAATTAAGCCGACTGTCGCCGTATCTGCTGCGGAAGTAAAGCCTGAGACTGAATTTGCTGTTTCCGCTCCACACACCATCGCTACGGGTATAGCG
>CAZIAN010000486.1:0-3972 GCA_964537355.1 uncultured Pirellulales bacterium
GATTCACTATCGACGGTACACAAATAGACTTACCGTTACCCGGTCCGGGCAACCTCGAAAACACACTTGCCGCCTGGGCCGTCTGCAGTCAGTTTGATATGAGCATCGATGATTTCGCACGGGCCGTAAGCAGCCTCTCACCAGTTTCAATGCGCACCGAACTTTTGCAAATAGGCACACTTACGATATTGAGCGATTGCTATAACGCAAACCCAGCCTCAATGAACAATGCCCTGAATATATTAACCGGCCTCGACCCAACCCGAAAACGCCGACTCGTCTTCATCTGCGGCGATATGGCTGAACTTGGTACACAAACAGAGCGCCTGCACACAGAACTGGGCACTTCCATCGCACAGGCCAAAGTTGAACTGCTGATAGCTGTCGGTAAATTCGCTAAAATCACCGCTGATGCCGCTAAAACAGCCGACGAACGCAATTTGGATTCCCGCCAGTCAGGGCTAATGCAAATAAAATGTTTCGAAGATACCGTTTCTGTCTGTAATAATCTGCATGAATTCATAAAAGATTACGATATACTATTAGTGAAAGGTTCACGAACGGCCCGGCTGGAAACAGTCGTCGAGAAACTAAAAGAGCTTTTCTCGTGACCGGATTCACAGGTCACGAGACACGGATTACGAAATGATTTATCACTTGTTATGGTATCTGCGGGGCATTTTTACACATCGGTTCGGCTTTTATGCCTATCAGAACGTGATGTTTCGCTCGGTATCAGCCATACTGACCAGCCTGCTTATCGCCCTTCTCATCGGCCCTAAAATCATCCGATGGCTGATGCGGAAAAAAATCGGCGACCGGCCTGAATTTCATCACGCCACTCTCAACGAGCTGACCAAAGAAAAGGCAAACACCCCGACTATGGGCGGCCTTATAATCATCCTCTCGACTGTTACAACAACTTTATTGTGGGCAAAGCTGAATAATCCATTTGTTCAAAAGGCAATTGTGCTTATTATATGGTTCGGCGCTCTCGGCGGAGTTGACGACTGGCTGAAGCTCACCCTCGATGTCCGCCACCGAAGCAGAAACGGATTAAGGCCCTGGGAAAAGCTCATCTTTCAAATCGGCGGAGCAGTACTGATAGCTTCCTTTTTATACGCCGACTTTGTTAATATAGACGACGCCAAATTATTCTGGCTGCCGTTCTACAAGCATGGCCTGCCGCTGGCCAACTGGATGTTCATACTGGTAGCGATTTTTTATCTCTCGGCCACCAGCAATGCCGTCAACCTGGCCGATGGTATGGACGGACTGGCTGCCGGCTGCGTTGGGATGGTTGCTCTGGTACTTGCAATTCTCTGCTATGTCGCTTCGGAAACTATGTCACGAACCACACCGGTTACCTGGGCAAGTTATCTTCTGCTGCCTGCCATACCGCAGGCCGGCGAGCTCACAATCTTTTATTCTGCAATCTTAGGGGCCGTCCTCGGATTTCTGTGGTTCAACTGCCATCCGGCTCAGACCTTTATGGGCGACGTGGGCTCACTTCCATTAGGCGCAGCAATGGGATATGGCGCCTTGGTAACACGAAACGAAATTCTGCTTTTGATTATTGGCGGCATATTCGTAATCGAATTGCTCAGCGTAGTCCTTCAGGTCGGCTATTTTAAATACACCGGAGGCAAGCGGCTTTTCAGATGCGCACCTATACATCACCACTTCCATCTTATCGGTTGGAGTGAACCCCAGGTAGTAGTGCGCTTCTGGCTTTTGGCCGCCGCTTTTGCGGCCCTCGCCCTGGCAACATTGAAAATCCGCTGACTTTACCGACAAACTCCAAAACATCGATATGGAAAACCGGCGAGCTAATCCGGGGCCGATAATTGCCACTCTGCCTGCTTGACATAAAACAGACAACTGATAAATGCAACAGATGGCCGATAATCTCACCAAACAAAGCTCTTTATCAAACAATTAATCCAAAGAACACCCTGACCGAGAAGCCTTTCCCGCCTAAGTCTTAAGTTCTCCTGAACTTATGCCGACTTTATCCATGAGATATCCCAGCCTTGGAACTTGATAATAAGTAGCTGCGGGGGGATCGCGAAAAATTAGTAAAGACATAGGAATAAAAATGATAAGAGCAAAAGACATCATGAGTACAAATGTTATCAGCGTCAAAAAAGACGACCCGATATTTGAGGCTGTAAGACTTCTGGTGGAAAAAAACATATCAGGCCTGCCAGTCGTCGATGATGATATGAACTTAACGGGTATTCTTTCAGAAAAAGATGTTGTTGATTTATATTACGAGTATGAACACGCTGATAGTAAAACAGTTGGTGACTATATGACATATCCTGCGGTCTGCTTTGACGAAAACAATGCACTGCTTAATGTATGTAACTTTCTGGTAAAGAATATCTTTAGAAGAGTCCCGGTCACATCAGGCGGCAAGCTTGTTGGTATTATCAGTATTCAGGATATTCTCAACTCAGTATTGCAGTTAAGACAGGAAAAAACGATCGCCGCTAATTAACAAGCGAAAATATCCCCGCTTTTATCATCCGATAGCGACTCATATATCGCGCTCATAGGATTCTTCACTATGGATTTGGACGTTTCTTCTGTAACCTGTTGTGCCGTCGTTGGAATCCATTTTATCTAATTTTCTCTGCGCCAAAAAGATTTTAACAGCGGTAGTTCCACAACCCAGACCGACCACGAAGAATACTATAGAGGCAAGTATCGCAAACAAATCACGCAGAATATAAACCAGAAATCCAAATCCGATTAGCAGCAGCCCCGTGATAAAAAGTCCCGCCGCAAAGTTCCTGGACGCTTGTGAGATTACATTGTTGTAAAAACGAAAACTCATACAGCGTTCCTTAATACGGTGAGCCGGCCCCCTGCTTCATTAAAGGGCAGGGGGCACAGACGTCTCACTGTTACAAATATTTAGTACATTCCGCCGCCGCCTGGAGGCATCGGAGGAGCTTCTTTCTTTTCCGGAATCTCACTTACTACCGCGTCAGTCGTCAAAAGCAGTGAAGCAATCGAGGCCCCGTTCTGCAGTGCCGCCCTTTCGACCTTCGTCGGCACAATCACGCCGAACTTAATCATATCACCGTACTGCTTGCGAAGTGCATCGTAGCCGAAGTTCTTGTCCTTGCTCTCCATAACTTTCTGGGCCACAATCGAACCGTCCAGCCCTGCGTTCTGAGCGATTTGCTTAATCGGTGCAACTACTGCTCTTCGAACAATATCAACACCTATCTTCACATCCCCGCTCGCCTTGACTTTATCGAGTACCGGCAAAGCTCTCAGCATCGCCACACCGCCGCCGGGAAGAATACCTTCCAAAGCAGCAGCTCTACAGGCGTGAAGGGCATCCTCGACACGCGCCTTCTTTTCCTTCATTTCCGCCTCAGTCGCAGCTCCGACATTAATCTGTGCCACGCCCCCGGCCAGCTTCGCCAGTCTTTCCTGAAGTTTTTCGATATCATAATCACTCGTGGAGTTATCAATCTCGTTCTTAATCTGTTCGATTCGTCCTCTGATGGCTTCCGTGCTGCCGCCGCCTTCGATAATGGTCGTTGAATCCTTATCGATGGTAATGCGTTTGCCTCTGCCAAGCTGCTTCAGCTCGATGTTCTCCAACTGAAGTCCGAGGTCTTCGAAAATAGCCTCACCACCGGTCAGCGTGGCAATGTCACTCAGCAGCGCCTTCCGTCTGTCACCAAAGCCTGGTGCCTTCACCGCGGCCACCTGAAGTATGCCGCGAAGCTTATTGACAACCAGCGTAGCTAAGGCTTCGCCCTCAACGTCCTCGGCGATAAGCAGCAATGGCTTGCCCTGCTGGGCAACCTTCTCAAGCAAAGGAATAAGGGACTTTATTGAGCTTATCTTCTTCTCGTGAATCAGAATATACGGCTTCTCAAGAACGACCGTCATATCCTCCAGGTTGTTAACGAAGTGCGGGCTGAGATATCCCTTATCGAACTGCAT
>CAZIAN010000487.1:0-3963 GCA_964537355.1 uncultured Pirellulales bacterium
TCTTACGGTTAAATCCGACATGCTTTTGTCCATTTAGACATTGGTCAAAACGTCGAAATGTGGTATTATAGTATGTTATGGCTTGTCCGCGCACTTGCGGATCTACAATCCCTCAGAACCAGAGGAATCTAAAATGGGATATGATCACCATACGGATATGGGGGGATCACGGCAGAGATTTCTCACAACCCAATGGTCTCTCATTGAGAACATCAAGGCCGGTGAGGACCAGGACAAACTCCTCATTGGCTTCTTGCTGGAGGAATACTGGAAGCCTGTATATTGCTATCTCCGGCGTATCGGTCATGATAACGAGCAGGCCAAGGACCTGACTCAGGCCTTTTTCGGCGAAGTAGTTCTTAATAAAGGCCTGGTGGGACGTGCGGACAAGACTAAAGGCAGATTTCGAACGTTTTTGCTCCATGCACTTAAGCAATACGCGACCAAACAAAACCTCAAGGAGATGGCCCAGAAACGCATCCCCAAGGGGAAAATGGTCTCTCTGGATGTGGCCGAACTACCTGCCTTGCCTGTTAGTATGACTGGGGCATCGGTGGAGGAATCCTTCAATTATGCGTGGATCTCGGCTATGATCGAGCGTGTCCTCTCATTCGTCAAGGCCGAATGCGCCGAACACGGAATGGAGAACCACTGGACATTGTTCTATGAGCGAGTGGTACGGCCTCTCTTAAAAGATAGTGAAGCGCCGTCCCTGGCCTATATTTGCCAGGTAAACGGTATCGAGAATACTCAGACAGCTTCCAACATGATTGTGACGGTCAAACGCCGTTTTAGGGTAGCCCTGGAGCAGAATGTTCGTCGGACACTGCTTGACGGGAATCAGGCGCCGGATGAAATCGAAGAATTATTACATTTTTTTCGAAAAAGCGCGCAAGATTTCGAATAAACCGGAAGATTATATAGTGAAGTACGGTTTAGGTCAGCAGTTCGATTAATTATTGTGAGAACCACTATGAATGAGGAAGAATCCATATTCGGAACAGAACCCGAACGTCTGATGCGGTTGATGAGGTCCGGTTTGGAAGCAGACGAGGCCGAGGTTGATGGTGGTGCAGACAAGGCTGCTTCGGCAAAGCCTCTGACAGAGCAACCGGGAACGCGAATTGGCCGTTACAGGCTTCTTCGTATGCTGGGTGAAGGAGGAATGGGCATTGTCTATCTTGCTGAGCAGCAGGGTTCCATCCGACGGCGGGTGGCGCTGAAGGTCATTAAGCCCGGTATGGATTCAAAACGGGTACTGGTTCGCTTCGAGGCTGAGCGTCAGGCCTTGGCTTTGCTGGATCATCCGAATATCGCTCATGTCTATGATGCCGGGACTACAGAAGCCGGCCGACCTTATTTTGTTATGGAATATGTCAAGGGCCTGCAGATTACCGAATATTGTGACCAGCGGAAACTGAGCATTGAGGACCGACTTGCCCTATTTGTACAAGTCTGTCACGCTGTCCAGCATGCCCATCAAAAAGGGATTATTCACCGCGATATTAAACCTCCGAACATTTTAGTCACAACCCGTGAGGACCAATCGGTGCCGAAGATTATTGACTTTGGCGTTGCCAAGGCCGTTATCCAACCATTAACCGAGCGGACACTCTATACCGAACAGGGCCAGTTATTCGGCACACCTGAGTACATGAGCCCTGAGCAGGCTGATATGGCCAGCGAGGACATCGATACCCGCTCGGATATCTACTCTTTGGGAGTTCTACTATATCAGCTTTTGACTGGTGTTTTGCCTTTCGACTCCGATACACTTCGCACAGGCGGTATAGAACATATCCGGCAAGTTATCCGAGAGACCGAACCCAAAACACCGAGTACGCGGCTGACAAAACTGGGCGAAGAGGCCAGGAAGGTCGCTGAAAGCCGCCGGACCGAAGTCGCAAATCTGACCAAACGCTTGCGCAAAGAACTCGAATGGATTCCACTAAAGGCGATGCGTAAGGAACGCTCCGAACGCTATCGGTCAGCCTCCGAACTTGCGGATGATATCGGGAACTACCTGAAAGGAGCCCCACTCATGGCTGGACCACCTACCGGCGGATACCGGTTCAGGAAATTACTGCGGCGGCACAAGGCAATCGTAGGCGGCATTGCGGCCGTTCTGGTCGTATCTGTCATCGGGACGATCGTATCCGTGAACTTTGCGATCGGCCAAGCCCGCGCCAGCGCTGAGGCGCAGCTCATTGCTGACTTTCTTGAAAACGATGTTCTGGGCTCGGCAGTTAGAGCAAGGGCCGATGAAGCAACCGTTAGCTATATACTCGATGCAGCTTCTGAGAGGCTTGATGGTAAGTTCAAGGATCGGCCACTCATTGAGGCATCGATCCGTAGGAAATTAGCTGGTATTTACCGATTGCTTGGTGAGTCGCAGAAAGCTGAGCAACACACGCTGGATGCCGCACTTATCTATCGGCATTATTATGGGGAGGATCATCCGACTACGCGGAGCACAGAGACTTTTCTCGGCTGGGTCTATGAGGATCAGGGTCGGTATCGCGAAATGGAGGACATATGGACCAAGCATCTCAAATTCAGGCAACGTGTATCCGGCGTGGAGTTTCTGCCGGGCATCATGAATGCGCTTGGGGCGGCATACTGGCACCTGGGTAAATACAAAGAGGCGGAATCCTTGTTCGAGAAGATACTACAATCAGTCCCGTCGAATCATGGATTGTTTCCTTGGTTCAGGTGCAATCTTGCCCGCGTGTATGCGTCTCAGGGCCGATATGAAGAAGCACAGGAACTTCTTGAAAAAACGTTAAAAACCATTAAGTGGCCTGACGGGCACGTTAGTATCAGTTCACAGCTCATCTACACAAGTGCACTGGCTGATGCGTATAGAGAACAGGGCAACTACGGCAAGGCAGAGGAATTGTTCGATGGGACGTTAGAGACAATGCGCCAACAATTGGGTATTAAACACATACGGACTTTAAAGTGTGTCTGTGGCCTTCTGCAATTATACGTTAATCAAGACCGTTATGATGAGGCTAAGACTTTATTGAAAGAGGCGCTTCCAATCGCTCGTCAACGACTGCGTAAGGAACACCCATTAATTCTCCGCTTTGTGAATGCTAGTGCTGTGCTACACACAAAGCAAAAGCAATTCGATGTCGCCCAGTCCTTATTCAATGAAGCTCTGGAAGGAAGGAAACGCGAGTTAGGTGATGATCACCCAGACACGCTGGAATCCAAGAACGACTTGGCCATATTATACAAAGAGCAAGAACTTTATGATAAGGCAGAAAAATTCCTGCTCGAAGCACTCGAAGGCCGCCGCCTCAAACTCGGTGACACTCATCCCGACACGTTAGAGTCGTGGCACAACCTAATCGAACTCTATGAAGCCTGGGGCAAACCGGAAAAAGCTGAAGAGTGGCGGTCAAAACTGCCTCCGGATGAGGTCGTGGAAAGCTTGAGGAAAGGCAGAGCGGCTTGAAGGGATGGAACTGCGGGCTTTGCGGAAACTGTTAGATGAGGTGGACCCGAAGCAGGAATGGGGAGGATTGAAAAAGGTATTGACGCCGGAAGGACATTATTTGTGGCTTTGTAAAGAACATGCGGAGGAGTATAAGAAGTAAGGGGGCCTTTTCAATTGATTAACGATTATTTACTATTGATTATTGAGGTGGAGGGGGCCCTTTATCTCCTCCAATAAAAGGTAGGATTTATTTGCGTGGTATTTAGGATATGACAGTTATAGAACAAGTCAAACGTTTGTGCTTTAGTGTTAATATTGAAGACAGAGAAGGGCTGCACCGTGATGTGGTAGATAGATTAAAAGTGTTGTTTGTTAAGGGCGGGTACAAAGTTCATTTAGGATATCCACTTCATTTTGAGTCGATAATCAGAAAAAGCGGAGACAGAATTTCCAGAGATGGAAATTTGGATTTAGCAGCGTTTAAGAATGGCCGGAAGATTGCTATTGAATTTGATACC
>CAZIAN010000488.1:0-1280 GCA_964537355.1 uncultured Pirellulales bacterium
TCCGGCCGTTCAATTTCCCAGTGCTTTCTCACCGCCCGGCCGTATTTCTCACGAAGCTCATCCGTAAAGGCATATTTATACAAATTCCAGTAACTTAAAAAAGCCAGCTCGTCATCGGAATGGTTCCATTCGGTAGTAAGATCGACACCCGGAACCCTGCCTACCTGAGATATAGGTATCATAATATTATCCAGGTAGCCGTATTTATCCATTAATTCGAAGGCCTTATCTTTATAAATATCTTTACCCGTGAAGTGATACGTTGTCTGAAGAAATCCGATAATTTCGATAGAGTTAAGTCTGCGGTCTCCGACCCGTTTGGGAAATTTGTTAACGTAATCCGGATTCCATTTGCCCCAGAGTGTCGGCTTACCGTCGTAATCGATAAGGTACCAGTCATTTCGGATAATATGGTCCATAATAATTTCCATCAGGCGTATTGAGCAGTTACGCCATTTTTCATCGGGAATTACTTCTGCGAAAATACTATATACGAAATAATGGCCTACTATCTCATCACTGCTGGTTGTAGCCTTCCAGTCCCATATATGGTCATCAGCAGGACGCCACCGGTCTTTGTCTGCTAATTTATAACCTGTCCGTTCAAAGGACCGTGAGGGAAAACCCTCCAGCGGATTGATATAAGTCAGACGTTCCATTGCCTCAAATGCTTCGTAACAATTCTGCAGGGCGTCCTCTGATTTAGTAACGTCATAACGGAAAAGCTCTCCCGCCAGATACATAGCAGTCCAGAGACCATCGTTGTCCTGATCTACAAGCGTGCCTGTTGACAAATCGCCTGGCCTGGATAGGTTAAGCGCGCTGTTCAAGCCGTACCTGATGTGTCGCTTTCGTGTAAGTTTATCGAAATGATTCGCTTTTTGCTGGAGGGTCATCATTTTGAAATGGATGATGCTCAGCCCGCCCGGGCCGAGAACAAGCACGCTGTTATTTGGCCCTTTTGCCAGGCCAATGACGGTATCATCCAAAAGCCAGCGTTTCGAGGCATAATAATCTTTTTGCCCATCGCTGTGTTGGGCGAATGCCCCCCTGGATGTTCCGAACCAGACTTTTTTACCTATTTGCCTGATACAGCGTATATCGGTACAGGGCAGCTCCTTTTTCAGAGCTGACCTTTGATCAAATGTATTTGCATCTAATTCGATGTATCCATTCTGAGTGCCTACAAGAAGGACTGTATTATCATTGATCAATTCTATGCAATTTAAATTTCTACCTTCGAAAACTTTTTTAACCTTTTTTCCCGGTGAGAAACAATC
>CAZIAN010000488.1:1380-3962 GCA_964537355.1 uncultured Pirellulales bacterium
GAAAGCGGGATTTTCTCTGCAAAATCCTGTAAAGAGGGACGGTCTTGATAGAAATTCTGATTATTTCCTGCATAAACTCCGGAAACGATTAATAATACGCTGTAAATAGCTGCTCTAACTATATTTTTCATATTGTCCTCATTTTCTTAATTTGCTTACTTTGCCGACTTTGGAAGCTAAGAAAATCATGTCCAAATGACATCGTATAGACCGTATCTTGAATTGTTGGCCGCTCCAATAAACCGAAAAGCATTATAATGTTAGTCATTGAACATTCAAAGCAAATTTAGAACCATTTTGTTTAATCGAGAACAATTTCCGCTCAAAGAGATGGTTTTAGATATGTTGTTTATTGTCATCGGCTTGATTATAATCACTATCAGCTTAAACACAAAGATATGAAACATTATTAAGTGACACAAAGTCGGTTCCACAGGAGCGTTTATTATGAATAGATACGCATCAATATTTTCTATCGCAATATTGTTTATATCTGCTTGCATGCAGAGCAGTATCTCCGGAGCTGAAGGTATTTCGGAGCAGGCCATTTCTCCGGATGGTCTAAGTTTTTTTATAGCTCCTGATGGTAATGACAAGAACGAGGGAACTCTAACCAAACCTTTCGCAACCTTGAAACAGGCACGCAATGCCGTTCGAAAAGTAAAAAAAGCAGGTGCCGAATCCGTTACGGTTTATCTGCGGAAAGGCGTTTACTACCTTTCTCGGCCAGTCACCTTTACCGAAGATGATTCCGGCTCGTCAGACGCACCTGTTACATATAAAGCTTATCCGGGTGAAAAGCCTGTAATCAGTGGTGGTTTTAAGCTCAATCTGAAATGGCGAACTTATAAAGATGGTATCGTGATGGCCAATGTCCCTGAACAAATTGATGAGATTGATCAGCTCTTTGTCAACGGTCAGCGACAAAATATGGCCCGCTACCCGAACTTCGGTCCCACTGCCCGGTTTTTCGGAGGAACATCAGCCGATGCGATATCTCCGGCTCGTGTGAAAAGCTGGTCGAATCCTGTCGGTGGTTATATGCACGCTCTGCATAAGTCTATGTGGGGAAGCAAACATTACCGCATAGCAGGCGTTGACTTGGAAGGAAAGCTCAAACTGCAGGGCGGTTGGCAGGAGAATCGTGGAGGCGGCTTCGATGACTATTTCAGAGGCGGCTATCACAATAAGTTTTTGTTTGTGGAGAATATATTCGAATTGCTTGATGTTCCCGGTGAATGGTACTTTGACCGAAAAAGCAGCATTTTATATATAAAACCGTTCGATGAAGTTGATTTATCCAATGCAGAAGTAATAGGGGCCGGCCTAAAACAATTATTTATTGTCAGAGGTTCTATACAAAAACCCGTTAGTAATATCCGTTTTCAGGGTATAACTTTTAAGCATACAAAGCGTATCTTCATGTACCCTTATGAGCGTCTTCTCCGTGGGGATTGGTCGATTGCACGTCTGGCCACCGTACATTTTGAAGGCGCAGAAAACTGCTCTGTAGAAGACTGCTTCTTCGAGGACCTGGGCGGCAACGGCGTTTTTATCAGCCGATACAATCGTCAGGTGAATGTCATCGGCTGCCGGTTCACACGTCTGGGTGAAAGCTGTGTATGCCTTGTCGGCGACTATGGAGCAGTGCGCAGCGGAGCGATTGAATACAGCAGAACGCTGCCACAGGAGCAGATTGATTTGACACCCGGCCCCAAAACACCTGATTATCCGGCTTATTGTCGTATCCACAATAACCTGATGAACCGGTTTGGTATCATCGGCAAACAGGTCGCGGGCGTATTCGTCTCAATGTCACTGCAGATTACCGTCAGCCACAATACCATTTATCAATGCCCGCGGGCTGCTATTTGTATCAATGATGGATGCTGGGGCGGTCATATCATCGAATACAATGATGCCTTTAACACCGTTACTGAAAGTGGTGACCACGGTCCTTTCAATAGCTGGGGCAGGGACCGCTGGTGGAAAACCTCATACAATGGAGGCCGTAATATCGAGCCGTTCGCCAAAGAACGCAGCTTGCTCGATAATTATAAAGTCACCCATATCCGCAACAATCGTTTCGCCCATCCCGGCGGCCATTCCTGGGGCATCGACCTCGATGATGGCTCGTCAAATTATCATGTTTACAACAACCTTTGTCTCGGATTAGGGGTTAAGCTTCGTGAAGGTTTCTTCAGGCGGATTGAAAACAACATCATTATAAATGGTTTCGGCGGCTTCCACATTTGGATGCCGGGCTGTGACGACGTTATATCCCGCAATATCTTTATCAGCGACAAACCTTATCAGTTCATCCGTGCGAATCCTGAGTACGCTAAAGAGTTTGACTATAACATTTTCTACAGCGACAAAGGTATGCCGACGATAACCGGCGTGGGCAAACCAATGACCCTAAAACAGTGGCAGGAAAAAGGTTTTGACCAACATTCAGTTTTTGCAGATCCACTGTTCGTAGATGCCGATAACGGCAACTATCAAGTAAAGCCTCAATCGCCTGCATTGCAACTTGGTTTTAAAAATTTCGATATGAACAAATTCGGCGTGATAAAGCCGGC
>CAZIAN010000489.1:0-3959 GCA_964537355.1 uncultured Pirellulales bacterium
TCCAACTGAGGAAGCTGATGAAAACGATTATCTACACCTGTCCATATGTTCCTGCCGAGTGGATTGCGGCGCATGGCCTGCGTCCGAGTAGAATAATACCCGATGCAGCGGGCGCTACCGGCCCGCTCAGTCGCACCGAAGGTGTCTGCCCTTTCGTTCAGGGTTTTATGAACGAGGTGTTAACGGATAAACAGGCCGCTGGCATTGTGGTAACAACGGTATGCGACCAGATGCGCCGTGCTTATGATATTCTTGTCCGCAGGTGCGATGTTCCGTTATTTCTTATGAATGTTGCGAACACATGGCAGAATGTTGGTGTGCAAAAGCTGTATATAGATGAGCTAAAACGGCTCGGCCGATTTCTAATCGGCTTAGGTGGTAAATCGCCGTCAGACGATTCTCTGGCTCAGATAATGCTCGACTATGACACCGCCCGTACATCTATTCTTACAGCGGGGGGGTATTTGCCTGCAAGACAATACGCTGAAATAATTGCTGCGTTTGGCCGGGATGGCCCCGGTGAGGCTCTAAACAATATCACATTACCGGAACAGAAAATCGAAGGAGTGCCTTTGGCGATTTTAGGCGGGCCGTTGATGAGGCGGGACTTTGATATATTTGACATAGTCGCCCAGGCCGGCGGGCATATAGCCTTGGATGCTACCGAAACAGGACAGCGCGGTATATGTGCGCCGTTTGACCGTCTTGGTCTGAGAGATAAACCGTTGCTTGAGCTGGCCGGCGCGTATTTTTGCGGTATCCAGGATGCGTCCCGCAGGCCGAACAGCGGGCTTTATAAATGGCTTAAATGCAGGCTTGCCGACACACAAGCACGTGGAATAATTTTCCATCGTTACGTGTGGTGTGATATGTGGCACGCCGAGCTTCAGCGGCTCAAAGACTGGACCGACTTGCCCGTCCTTGATATTGACACAGCGGGTAATAACCAAACAGCGAAGCAAAGGACAACCAACCGAATCCGTGCATTTTTGGAGACGCTGCATTGTGAGTGACATACCGAAACGAATAACACTTGCCCAGTGGGACTTGCAATACGAGCAGTTGCAAAGGGCAGGAACAAATCAGCCCTGCTACGGCGGCCCGCTCAGCCGCCATCTCGATGACGGCGACCAGCGGCTCTTAAAGCTCAGGTATGACAATTCTGCTGCGGCCCTAAGATTGTGGAACTTTCTGCTGACCGAAGAAGACCGCCTGCGTCATGCCCGCTCAGCCGGGAAAAAGCTCATCGGCACAATGAAAGATTTGGGCACAATTCCCGTGATGGCGTATTCGTTTGATAATTTAGTGGCTTTTTATCCCGATGGCGCTTGGTGGATTCCATGTGTGATGGAACTCAGTGCCGGCCTGTTAAGCATCGCCGATTCGCTCGGTATAGATGAATCGTTTTGTCCGGTGCGCGCGATGTTGGGGGCTTTTGTCACAGGTGCGCATTTTCCCCTTCCCGACAGGTTAATATGCAGCGTAGGAGCGACTTGTGACGATTTTTCCGCTATAGCCCAGCGGCTTGAGGGGCTTGGCCATTCGATATTATGGTGGGAGATTCCTCATCGCCGCAAAGCCGAACCTGGCGAAGAAGCGGTACATTTGCCGGGCGGATTCTCTGCCCCGAAGTGTCAGGTTGAGTTCGTTAAATCAGAACTTCAGCGGGTCAAAACCGCCCTGGAAGAAACAGCGGGGCAAAAATTAGATACCGATAAACTTTCTGCCGGGATTAAGCAGGCAAATCAGGTTCGCCAATACCTGGCTGAGCTTCGCCGCCTTGCATTTACCGCTGAGTTGTGTCCGATTCCTGCCCTCGAAATGCTCATTGCGGAAATGCTGGCGATACATTTTTGTTCGGACCGCCATGAGACTATCGAGGTGCTCAAAGAGCTGCTTGACGAAGTGAAAGCTCGTGTGAAAGCCGGCGTTGGTATCCTCGATGCAGACGCGGCGAAAATCTTCTGGATTAATCCCGTGGCGGATTTACAGGTGATGAATCTCCTCGAAGACTGCGGTGGCAGAGTATGCGGCACAGAATATCTTTTCACCCATGCGCTCGATACAATTCCCGAGGACATTCCCCCCCTCGAAGCTCTGGCGCAGATGGCGTTGGCCGACCCCATGGTCGGCTCATCAACCGAAAGGGCCCAGCGGATATGTACCGGTATCCGCAGGTTTGGCTCCGAGGCCGTGCTAATATCACGAATCCCAGGTGCAAGTCATTGCGCCCTGGAAGGCGAGGTAATCAGGGACATTGTTCAGGACAGCTTTGATATTCCCGTATTGGAGATTGAAGTTCCGCCGGTGACGGACTCTATGCGACCGACGGTGCGTACCCGACTGGAGGCCCTCGTAGAAACAATAAAAGCTCGGAGAACAAGATGATTTATGCAGGAATAGATGCCGGCTCAAGGGCCATAAAAATAGTTCTTATAGACACTGAAAACATGCAGGTCATAGCGAAAGGACTGACAGACCAGGGGGTCGAGCAGGATAAACTCACATTGGAACTGTTTGAGAACATTTTGAATGATAACTCAATCAATAGAAAAGATGTGGCTGCGGTTGTAGCAACCGGTTATGGCCGAGGCGCGGTCAGCATAGCTGATACAACTATAACGGAAATCACCTGTCACGCCGCGGGAGTGTGTCGGCTTGTCCCCGAGGCAAAGACCATTATTGATATCGGCGGCCAGGACAGTAAACTTCTCCGCCTGGACGGGGGTGGAAAAGTACGGGATTTTGCTATGAACGACCGCTGTGCCGCTGGCACCGGCCGGTTTCTCGAAGTTGTTGCTCAGCGTCTCGGCGTCGAACTCGATTCGCTTGGTAATCTGGCCGCCGAAAGTCGCAGCCCTGCCGCTATAAGCAGTATGTGTGATGAGTTAGCCGAGACGGAAAACACCGGCCTGCTCGCTGATGGTAAGGCTATGGAGGATATCGTCGCCGGAGTACAGGCGGCGATTGCCAACCGTATTGTTTCAATGGCCGGACGAAACATTGAAGCACCTGTTATTTTCACCGGCGGTGTCGCTATGGTCTCAGGGATGGAAGCGGCCATGGAATCTGCTCTTGGAAAAAGTATTACTGTTTCGCCAGACCCGCAGATGACCGGTGCACTCGGAGCGGCGATTCTGGCATCGAGGCGATTCGCCAAAGAAAAGACATAAAAGCCCTCGGGCCGCTTTGCTTGTGTTAAAAGTATGCGAAGGGTATAATCTTTTTTGGGTATTGTTACTAATTGAGGATATTACGATGATAAATATGGAAAGACGAAAACGCGTTATGCAGCGTTCCATACGGCTTGGCCACTGCATTTGCGACCCCAAGAAACCATGTCCCTGTGACATTTTCAAGGAACAGAATATATGTTTATGTGCCGGCGAACGGCTTGAGAGTCCGACAGGTCCGATTGAATTGACAAAACTCGTGGAAAAAGCCGGCTGTGCTTCCAAGATAGACCAGGCATTTCTGAAACAGGTTCTGAAAGACTTACCCGCCGTTAATGACCCTCGCGTGCTGGTCGGGATTCCGGCCGGGGATGATGCCGGCGTATATGATATGGGCGACGGCAGGGCGCTGGTTCAAACGGTAGATGTTTTTACGCCTTCGGTTGACGACCCTTACATGTTCGGCCAGGTGGCCGCAGCCAATTCGGTAAGTGACATATATGCTATGGGTGGTACGCCTATGACGGCGGTCTCAGTACTCGGTTTTCCTGTTCGCAAGGTCCCCGATAGGGCGATGAATGAAATTCTCTCCGGCGGCATCGACAAGATGAACGAGGCCGGCGCGGCGATTATCGGAGGCCACAGCATTAACGACAGTGAAATAAAAGCCGGCTTTGCCGTAACAGGCATTATAGATAAGGACAAGATAGTAACCAACGCCAATGCACAAGAGGGCGATGTGCTCGTTCTGACTAAACCGTTAGGTACGGGCATCGTGGCCTTCGC
>CAZIAN010000490.1:0-3947 GCA_964537355.1 uncultured Pirellulales bacterium
TATCCATTTCTTATATTTTAATTGTCAGCGTATTATTGACAGAATTATGAAAGTGAACTTATTAGTGAAGACTATATTGTCTTGAAACATTTATTAATTTGGATGGGGAGGTTTAGAAATGAATTATTTTGTACAGGTAAAAAAATGGATTGGTGAGATAACAGAGATTGCTTTGCTGCTGATTGCCCTTGGCATCGCAGTAGAGATTCTGTTTGGCAGTTCAGTTCCGTTTTTAAGCGGGATCGTCACTAATCTTACCGGAATGATCAGCACTCTGGGCGAAAATGGCCTCGTTGGTTTAGTCGCTCTGGGTGTCATTATCTTTCTTTTTCAGAAGAGAGCAGTCGGACAGCACTCTCATCCGCAAATATAAAGCGGCCGGAGTACTGTATTAGTCTTTTCGTCCTGGACCGAGATGGCCTGCTGCTTTTGCCGGCATCGGCCAGATCGGTCCGGGATTTCTAAATAAGCGGGTTTTTTGACAGACGAAGATAACAGCATGTTCGTAAAGCCGTCGTAAGTGGTGGTATGCAGGAGAGTGCGGAAACCTTAAGACGTATTCCGCATGTTTTGACGAGGAAGGGAAGGTGATGTAATGAGTAAGGACCCTGTCAGGTTCACAAGCCAGTGGGCTCTAATTGGCGTAATCTTGTTTTATACTGTTGGAACAACCATGATTGCCCGGCATACGAAGAGAATTTTTAAACCGGCATCGGCGGGCGGCAGCGAACACAGAAGCAGCGATTATTCCAGGATATCCGAACAACCGAATCAGCCGGAAGCTTTGGTCGAGGAACACGTGGTCGAGGAACACTGGCAAAACAGCACTACCGGCTTAATTCGCTGGGACGGCGACGGATCTAACCTAATGTTATATGACGTTGCCTTCGGCGCTGAGCAGTTTTACCAGGACGGTGATACTCCTGAACCGTCTGATGACCCCAATACCCAAGAATTAGAAAAGAAAAAAGATGCTCCACAAGAGCTGACCAAGATACGGACTAAAATGAAATGCGTAGAGACGATATTGAGGAAGGCATCTATCGAGCCCTACTGCGTCAACGGTGAAGTAAAAGGACTTCAAATAAACGGCATAGACGAAATATCCGAAGCAAAAGGCCTTCTGCTTAATAGCGGTGATGTAATTATCGCAGTAAACGGAGAAACTTTGAGCAGTAAGAGAGAAGCTTACGATATTTTCAAAAAAGCAAGAAAATCACCGATTATGATAATCGACCTGCTGCAGGATGGAGAGCCGAAAAAATTCCTGCTTGATTTCACGCCGGCTCCGGTTTTTAATCTGCTAAAATGACCTGATTCGAGCGGAAGGCTTCACAAGGCCGGCGGATTATATTTGTCCCTATACATAACAACCACCCCGTATTAAAACATTACCCTGCCGTAGATTCTTTTCAAGATCGCTCATCGACGGCTTAGTCTTGCCAAAAGTTAATCAATTGGCCGGAAAAAGCTTGAATTTTGATTAATACCAGTGCAGTATATGAGCATCATTTTTTCGAAAGATTTTGATTTATAAAGGAGCCGGGAATGAATTCACGATATATCTTTTTGTTATGCTTAGCTTTGCTGGTTATTGCCGTTGGGGGTTTGGAGGGCCTGTATGCCCAAAATCCGGGGCAGGACAAAGGAATCTCTTTAATCATTCGTGGAGATGATATCGGTTCCTCTCATGCGGCTAACGTTGCATGTATTCGATCTTATAAAGAGGGCATAATGAGGACGGTGGAACTCATGGTTCCCTGTGCGTGGTTTCCCGAGGCCGTGAAGCTGCTCAATCAAAATCCGGGACTTGATGTTGGTGTTCATATTGTTCTGACGAGCGAGTGGGAGAATATCAAATGGCGGCCGTTGACGAAAGCTCCGGGCCTAACTGATGCCGATGGTTATTTCTATCCTACGATTTGGCAGCGTAAGGATTTTCCACCAGGGACGGCCTTAAAAGAAGCTGACTGGAAAATCGAAGAAATCGAGAAGGAAATGCGGGCCCAGATTGAGCTGGCAAAACGCAAAGTGCCGCGTGTCAGTCACCTGACTTGCCATATGGGCTGTTCGGGCTGGGACCCTAAAGTCAGCGAAGTCTTCACAAGATTGGCAAAGGAATACAATCTTGACATTTCGCCTTCTGAATATGGCGCCGAAGGATTCGGCAGGTTAAAGGGAGTAACCGCAGAAGAGCGGATTAAAAGTTTTATACAAAACTTAGAGGGATTGAAGCCAGGCACTTATTTTTTCGTAGAACACCCCGGCCTGGATACGGCGGAAATGCGCGCCATCGGTCATAAGGGATATTATGATGTGGCCAAAGACCGAGATGGGGTAACGGAGATTTTTGTCAGCCGGGATGTCAGAAGGGCAATCGATAAACTGGGCATCAAACTTATCAGCTATGCGGACCTGAAAAAGGCATTAAAGAAATAATCCATAATACACTTCGTTTGTAGCCGGTTCATATTGAATATACAGCCAAGTGCTTGCCTGAATTCTCTAATCCACTTCTATTCTTTCCAAAGATGGTTTCGTGGTTGACTTTGTTTAGAAGGCCTTTAATATGTAGGAAAATTTAGTTAAATCATCTTGAAGCGTTTCGAATTACGTGCGTTTGGTGCGAATGGATAATTGGAAAGGGCATTAGAATGGCGGACAAATTGGCAATCGACGGCGGTCATAAGGCGGTGACGAACAAATTGGCGGGCTGGCCGCAGTTCGATGAAAAGGCAATCAAGGCGGTGGAAGAAGTGCTCAGGTCGGGCAAGGTCAATTACTGGACGGGGCCGAAAGGTATGGAGTTCGAGCGTAAATATGCCGAGTGGCAGGGCAGTAAGTATGCTATCAGCGCATCGACCGGTACTTCGGCCCTGCACATCGCGCTTGTCGCTTTGGGCATCGGGCCCGGCGATGAAGTTATCGTGCCCAGCTACACCTTTATTGCCAGCAGTTTTTCCATCGTTCAGGCGGGAGCTATTCCGCGTTTTGCGGATGTTAATATCGACGACCATTGCATCAGCGTCGAGTCGGCGGAGAAGCTTGTCAACGAGCGAACGAAGGCGATTATACCCGTGCACCTTTATGGCAATGTCTGTGACATGGATAAGATAATGGACTTTGCGAAAAAGCATAAGCTGTTTGTTATCGAGGACAACGCCGAGGCCTTTGGCGGGATTTATAAGGGGAGAAAAACCGGCACTATCGGTGATATGGCGGCGTGCAGCTTCTGTCAGAACAAGACATTTACGACCGGCGGCGAGGGCGGGATGGTGACCACAGACGACGAAGAACTGGCCTGGCAGGCGAGGAGCTTTCGCGACCATGGTTATGATGTCAAACAGCGTTTGAGCCTGCTTGAGCTGGAGCAGAAACTGCCCTATATTCATAATATGGTCGGATGGAACTACCGCATGACGGAGATGCAATCGGCCATCGGTATTGCGGAGCTGGAGCGTATCGATACCTGGAATCTGCCGAATCGCAGACGCAACTGCCGGATCATAATAGATGCTGTAAAAGATTTGCCGCAGGTCAAGTACGTACCCGTTGACACAGATGAGCGTCAGAACGGCTGGTATGTTATGGCGTTTTCTCTGAACGTCGAAGATATGACCTGCGATATAAATCAATTTGTGGCAGCTATCGGCGCCGAGGGTGCTCCGGGCTGGAGGGTGTTCTGGCCGCAGTGTCATACGGAGCGGGCATTTAAGGAACATAATTCTTTCGGCAGGAGCGGCTTTCCTTTCAAGAGCAAAGAATACACTAATCCGGAAAGTGTGGATTATAGCAAAGTGGAAGTGCCCAATGCCGTGTGGCATCAGAGCCATACGTTTACCTGTTTCGCGTTTCCGACTTACACCGAAGAAGATTGCCGGCAGATAGGTGATGCATTAGTTAAAGTAATAAAGGCTTATTCTAAGAGCACCTAACAAAATGACTCT
>CAZIAN010000491.1:0-3941 GCA_964537355.1 uncultured Pirellulales bacterium
TCTCTCCTTCGGCGAGCCCCTCTTTGACCAGATAGTAGTCTGCCGCTCTTGGGCCGAGGACCACCTCTCTGCCCTCGAATGTTGGCTTATTTGCATCCGGTATCCGGACATACACAATAGCTCGTTTGCCAGTTATCAAAGGTGCAGAGGCGGGAATTACCAGAGGCGGTTGGTTGGGTTCAATGGCTGTGGCATATAGCGACTCAGTAGCTACCAAATTCATTCCGCAAATGTCACAGGTTCCCGGCTGGTCCTTGACAACAGATGGATGCATCGGACAAATCCATTTGCCTGCCAGCTCAGGGGCCATTACAGCACCACCCTGAGCAATTTTCGCCCTCAAAACACTCCTGACAAACATTCCGGGCTTGAGACTTCCGTCAGAATTATCGACATTGAGGCGCACTTTAACCGTCCTGGTCTTCGCGTTGAGTATGGGATCACGGAAGTTTATTTTGCCTTTGAATATCTGCCCCGGATATGCTTCCGTTGAGAATTCAACTTCCTGCCCGTACCGAATCCAGGACAAATCAGATTCGTAGGCGTCCAGCTTTACCCACAAACGCGAAAGGTCGGCGAGAGTGTAAATAGGCGTGCCGGTGTTAACGTACATTCCTTCTGTGGCGTTTTTATGAATGACTATTCCACCCATAGGTGAATAAATCGTAATATGAGTGACCGGTTCGCCTGCGCTTTCGATTTTATCAATCTGGGCCTGGGCAAGGCCAAGGAGTCGAAGTTTATCTCTTGACGCTTCAAGTGTGGCAAGAGTGGTTCTTTTCATGATGTCAGAGGTATTGTCTTTAATACCACCGACAGCTTTTAGGGCCTGAAGTAGCTCTGCCTGTGCGCTGATTAGTTCAGGACTGTAAAGGTCAACCATATGGTCACCCTTATTAACTGTAATACCCGTAAAATCCACGTAAAGCCGGTCGATTCTGCCGGGCACCCAGGCGGTGATATTTTTTACCAGGGTCTCATCGTAATCAATCTTGCCGACCATGCGGATTTCGGCTTCCACAAATTTACGCTCAACGCGGCTCGTTTGAACCTCCATAAGCTTTAAGGCCTCTTGCGAGAAGGTGATCTGCCTGTCGCCGACAACACCTTCTTCGGTGACTACCGGTATCAAATCCATAAAGCAAATGGGACATTTACCTGGTTTGAACTGACGAATCTGTGGATGCATTGAGCATGTCCACACCGTCTGTTTTTCTGCGGCAGCCTGTTCGTCGGGATGTTTATGCTCTTGGCCGGAGGGGGATTGCTGCAAAAACGAGTGAACAAAATAACCCGCAAGAAAAGTTACAACGACCAGAATAACGGTCTTAAATCCTCGACCAATAAATAAAGATTTGACTTTTGTCATTTTCATTTCAGGTACCTATAAGCTTGTTAATCATACTATTTACATAGGACTTGTGTTCGATTAAATACAGCTTTTAGCCCATTACCAACATCAACAACTTTTTTCCTTTGTGAGCGTTTTTTTGTCGAGTCCAATAGAGTAAACCAATTGCCTTAACCATACAGAATCATGACCAATATGCCATGTGTTAATCCCAGGCAGACGGAAATAATTGCCAGAGGCAGGTGTATTTTGAGAAATTTTTGGCGCAGCTTTCTGCGAAACAGGCCTGTCAGGAAAGTAGTAAAAACTAAGCTGAGTGTAGTTATTCCCAGAGGCTCGACAAGAGAGGATAATGAAAAAGAGCTGTGGTCATTATCTTCACGGCTGACTTCATCATTCGCAAAAGCATTTTCGCTCAAGGCCAATCCCCAAAAAATAAATGCCAAAAAAAGTATCAATATGTATGGCTTCATTTCCATTCCTTTCTTTAAGAAATCCAAACGAAAGGTTGAATCACTTTTCCAGATCACCGGTGTTTACCGAGGGCAGTTCCATCCCGATAAGCATTTCCAGCTCGGCCAGTTTCTGCTGATTGTTTGTAACAGCCCTTTCGTAGTCCAGCTCGTATTTAAGCAGCATGCGCTGGGCATCTATCAGTGAGAGGAAATCTATCGTGCCTGCCTGGTAGGCGGTTTCAGATGCCTGAACAAGCTCCTCGGCCTTGGAAACTAAAACATCTCCATAAAGACGCATCTTTCTTTTAGTATCTTCGATATCGTACAGTACCTCAAATACTCTTGATAAAATTTTGTTTTCGATATCTGTTCTTTGCTCCTGAATTTTCCTGACATTGGCTTTTGCCTGTTGCTCAGCAGCCTTATAGCTGTTCTGCCACAGTGGGATATTCATTGAAAACATTAAAATAACGGGATCTTTGCCACTATCCCTCTGGCCTGGCATTATCGCTCCGTCTGTTTGAATCCAATCGAGGCCTACTCCTATATCGGGATAGAATTTCTTTTTTGCCAGATCCACACTGCTTTTTGCCGCCTGAATTTCCCAGCTAAGCTCGGCAAGATCAGGATTTGCTCTTTTTAACGCCTGAATAAGCAGTTTGCGGTCAAGCTGGACATCCGGTGGTTGACTTTTTTCGGGCCAGGCTAATTCTGCATCAATCGGCCGATTAAGAACTGAATTGAGTTTTGCAACTGTCGGTTCTCTGAGCTGCTCCAGACTTTTTAAGATATCCTCAAGTTTAGCTAATTCCACCTGGACACGAATTATATCGGGATGTATTGCCGTAGCAGTTCTGTATTTGGTTAGTGCGACTTCTTCGAAATGCTGCAGCAGTTCGAGATTCTGTTTCGCAATATCGATAGCCGTGGCCAGATATGCGAATTCGTAAAAAGCCTCTTTTACCTGCCGGAAAAGTTTCAGCTTTGTTGTTTCGTATCTTTGCCTTGCAGCTTGTGCCTTTGCCGCGGCTACGTCGGTTCTGGCCTGGATTTTACCAAACCAGGGGAAAACCTGCATTATGCCGAATTTTTGTTTTTGCGGGCCGACCCGTGTTTCGACTTCCTCTATGAAATAACCGTAGGTAAATTTCGGGTCACTTAATGCTTTTGCCTGGGGAATCTGCTCTAACGCCGCCTTCCACTGCTCAAATTTTGCCTTCAGCTCTGCATTATTGAGCGAGGCATAACGCAGATAATCCGAAAGTACGTATAAATCATTTGTATCAGCCGGCTGTTGCGAAGCTTTTGCGCACTGCACGAAAACAAATACTATTGCTCCCAAAGCTAAAACGGTTCGTTTGTTCATATTTGTCCCTTAATACTATTCGACCTTGTTCTCTTTTTTCTTCTGATTTACCATAGAAAGCTCTCTTACCAGTTCTTCTATTTCATTTGACAAATTCATCAGAAATTCTTTCGAGGACATATCCAGAGCTTCTGATTCTTTGGCTATTGACCGAATCTTCTGTGTTCGATTAGAAAGAGCGGTAAGCGACAAATCCGGAACACTGCGATCAATTTCATCCAGTAAAAGCTGGACCCCTTCAGCTATTTCCGAAATTTCGGTAATATTTGAATCAATTTCAAGAGAGCTTAAATCCCCGCGCGTTATGCCATACAGCTTCAGGTACAAATCATTTATAGGTATAACTACTGTTTTATATAGAACCGCATACAGTGTTAAGTAAATGAGTGCGCCGAGAACCAGTACATGCCAACTGTGCTCTAATATGAGCCCTATTACAGTCTGCCCCGGAGTAGAAATATATTGGTGTACTGCATATAATGCCATTCCCAGAGCAATCACTAAAGCCGAGTATCCCGCAACTACCGATGCCAATGAATTTTTTCGTTTATTTTTCATGGGAAATTCCCCCATTAAGCAATCTTTATTTTATCCTAAAAGCATATTTTGAGTCCATAGCAATTCAATATTAAAAAATTAATCAGATTTATTTTTACGGTAATATTTACACTCTGCGTTTTTGATGTATCAGTTTGAGAATTTCATCCAGCTTTTGCTGTTTTTCCTCCTCCGAACTTCCTTTTATAGCTTGAGTTACACAGTTTTGAAA
>CAZIAN010000492.1:0-3933 GCA_964537355.1 uncultured Pirellulales bacterium
TACAACCTTGTGATGGAGTATAATGATACCAGCGGCCCGGCAATTGCAGAACTGCGGTGGTCAAGTCCATCGGTGCCAAAGGAGCTTATTCCTCAAGCCGCATTGTCCCCGCCCGTAAGAGCCGGCAGCCAGAATCCGTCTAACGGAGCTACAGATGTGACAATAACACCTGTTCTTACATGGAGGGTTGGAGATTATGCTTCGTCGCACGATGTATACTTCGGCACCGACGAAGACGCAGTTAACAACGCCGCCACAGCTTCACCTGAGTATCAAGGCAACAGAGAAGTCGGTTCTGAGAGCTTTGCCCCCGGAGAACTTCTCTCGGATTCAACTTACTACTGGCGAATAGACGAAGTCAATAACGTCAATACCGAGAGCCCATGGAAAGGCAATGTATTGAGCTTTACAACAGGCGATTTTATTATCGTGGATGATATGGAGAGCTACAACGACCTTGATGAAGGTGAACCGGGGAGCAACAGGATATATCTTGCATGGATTGATGGATTCGATAATCCTGCTATAAACGGTTCCATCGTTGGTTATGCTACCGCTCCTTTTGCCGAGCAAGGTATCGTCCACACCGGCTCGCAATCTATGCCGTATTTCTATGACAACAACAAGAAGTATTCAGAAGCACAGCTAACATTCAGCCCGGCACAGGACTGGACGCGACTGGGTGTCACGGTACTGTCACTCAGCTTCCTTGGTAATTCAGGTAATTCCGTTGAGCCGATGTATGTGAAGATTAACGGCAAAAAGGTGTTATATAACGGCGACGCATCTGACATAACACAACCACGGTGGAATCTTTGGAACATCGACCTCGCATCAGTTGGTGTAAACCTGCAAAATATCACGAGCTTAATAATCGGCTTCGGTAACGATACGAATCCGACAGCCGGTGGTTCAGGTACGGTTTACTTTGATGACATCCGGCTGCATCAGGCAATTCCTGCGGTCGCAGTTGCTTCTGAAGAAATATGGTTTGAAGCGGAAGATGCCGATACGATAACCGCACCCATGGAGATTTATACTGACAAGGCTGATGCTTCAGGCGGTAAGTATATCGGCACAACGGACGATGTCAGTGACAGCGGCGGCAATCCACCGTTTCCGGACGGCACTGCAAGTTATACTTTCACAGTAGAAGGCGGAACATACATACTCAGTTGCCGTATAATTATCCCGAACGGCGATTCGTTCTGGTTCCGTATCCAGGGCGCTACTACCCAGACGACGAATCACCCCAGCGGCTGGATAAGATGGAGCGATCCTCCGAACTCAGACTCATGGTACTGGGAGGATGTCTTCAGCGCCGAAGACAGCGGCGAAACGGTACTCTTTACGATGGATCCGGGGACTTATACCCTTGAGGTCGGCTACAGAGAAAACGCTGCGCTGATGGACACTATCTTGATTTCCAAGGTTGAATAAACAACGTTGTCGGGCAGGACTTCCGACGAGGTTAAGGTTTTTAATGACAATGAGTATTTTGGTTAGTAGCCAAATTATAATTTATGTTATTTAAATTCTTTTAAGGAGGATTATTATGTCTGGGAAACTAAGGTATTTACTTTCTTTTGTTTTAGTCATCGGATTAGTCGGCGGAGTAGTGAACGCAGATCCGCTCCGGCAGGATACCGGCCCGGATGGTATTGTGTCGGTAGAAGCCGAGGATTATGACGCCAATGTTGAAGTAGGCGGCCATGCATGGGTGGAGACCGGTCCCATAGACGGCTTTATCGGCGAGGCCGGTATGTACGCGCCCAACGGCCAAGGCGGACATAGCACCGATTACGCCGCCAATAGTGAGCGTCTGGAGTATGAGATTCAATTTGAAAAGACCGGCCCGCACTATGTGTGGATTTTAGCCTGGGGTGCCGATGGAACTGATGACTCCTGCCATGTAGGCCTGGATGGCGAGGAAACACCTCTTTCCAATCAAATGAGCGGCGGCTGGAGTGGTGGTTACGCATGGAACAACAGCAGGTATCAAATGCCGGAGCCGTCGCAGATCGACATAGTTACAGCCGGCCTTCACACGCTGAACATCTGGGTGCGTGAGGACGGACTTATCATCGATAAGATCGTTCTGACAACCAACCCCAATTACAGACCGTCTGGTAATGGTCCCCCACTCAGTCATCGCGGCGCCAGGTTGAAAGCTTACGATCCCATCCCGGGAGATGGTGCCACACATGAGGACAACTGGGTGAGTCTTAACTGGACGGCAGGAGAAACTTCGGTATCACATGATGTGTATTTCGGCGACAACTTTAACGATGTGAATGACGGCACAGCCGAAGTGTTCCGGGGCAATCAAGCCGGAGCGTTTTATGTTGCCGGTTTTCCCGGATTCGCTTTTCCGGATGGTCTTGATACAGGAAAAACATACTACTGGCGGATAGATGAGGTTGAGGCGGATGGTTCTATAAACAAAGGCGATGTCTGGAGTTTTGTCGTTCCCCCCAAAACAGCCCACAATCCAATTCCTGCAGAGGACACTGAATTCATTGATCCGGAAACAACTCTTAGCTGGACCCCCGGCTTGGGCGCGAAATTGCATTACGTGTATTTTGGCGATAATTATGACGACGTGAATAATGCTGTTGCAGGCCTGTCCCAGTCAGAAACAACCTATACCCCCGGCACACTGGAATTAAATAAGGATTATTACTGGCGTGTCGATGAATTTGCTCTTACCGGCACATACACAGGTGATGTCTGGAGTTTCAGAACAATACCCGATATACCTGTTACCAACCCCAATCTTATCAGTTGGTGGAAGATAGATGCGGGTAAAGGCTCAAGGATTATTGACTGGTCCGGTAACGACAATCATGGCACTCTGGAAAACAACCCGCAATGGTCTGAAGGATTTGACGGCGTTGGGCTCGAATTTGACGGTACTAACTCCGTTGGATTGTCGGGGACTGATATGATAGGCTCGGACATAGGTTCTGTATGCCTTTGGATCAAAACCACTCAGGCCGGCGTAGGTATGATTTTTTACGGAACAGCAAGCAGTGGCGATGGTTTTGGCGACCAGGATGAGTTACACATCAATATGATGGCAGACGGCAGAGTTCAATTCTACATCGAAGGCGGTGACACTGACGTTAATATCGAGGCGGCAGCGGTAAATGATGATGCATGGCATCATATTACAGCCACATGGGACATTAACGCCGATGCGAAGCTTTATGTTGACGGCAGTAATCCGGTATCAGTTCCACATACCGCCAATGAGTTCACCCTGTCCGGTGCAATTCGACTCGGGCAGCCTGCTTCTCGTCAGCGTTTCTATACCGGCCTGATTGATGATGTGCGGGTGTACAATTACGTATTATCACCCGATGAGATTGCACTTATTATGAGAGGTGACGTCACCCTTGCCTGGAATCCAAAACCGGCCAGTGGTTCAACATCGAATATCGATGATGTAACATCCGTTAGCTGGTCGGCCGGTGATAATGCAGCCCAGCACGATGTTTACTTCGGCCTTGATAAGGATGCCGTAACCGGCGCCGATGCATCCGATACTTCCGGTATATATAGAGGCAAACAGAGTGCCGCCAACTATACTCCGCCTGAAGGTATTGAATGGGGCCGGACCCACTACTGGCGAATCGATGAGAACAACACCGATGGAACTGTCAGTACGGGTAGAGTGTGGAGCTTTACGATTGCAGACCACATCGTTGTTGATGATATGGAAAGCTACAACGACCTTGATGAAAGTGAACCCGGAAGCAACCGGATATACCTTGCATGGGTAGATGGATTCGACAACCCGGCAACAAACGGTTCTATCGTTGGTTATGCAACTGCTCCTTTTGCCGAGCAGACTATCGTCCACGGAGGTGGCCAGTCGATGCCGTTTGCCTATGACAACGCTGTCGGGAAATCAGAGGCGACTTTGACATT
>CAZIAN010000493.1:0-3924 GCA_964537355.1 uncultured Pirellulales bacterium
AGTGCCTGCTCCACCTTCACCGAACTGCACATTAGATTCCGGATCAAGCTGTCCCGTCCGCCAAAAGTTTTGGACATCCTTTACTCTTGAGCCGACTTCCTTTCCTCTTTCTATCAGTACAGGCTTAAAGCCCAATTGGGCAAGGATCAAGGCAGCAAAGAGGCCGCAAGGGCCGCTTCCAACGACAACAGGACTCGGGCCGTGTATTTTGCCCACTGTTGGTAGCTGGTAATTCATACAAGGCCCGGCGGAAATCCGAATGTCTTGCGAAAATCTGGAAAGCAGTTCAGGCTCGTTTGTTAGTCCCGCGTCTATCGTATAAACAGCCACAATACGGTTTTTACGCCTTGCGTCTATGGATTTGCGGACTATTGTAAAGTTGAGAAGTTGGTGCTCTGGAATACCCAAACGTTCCAAAATGCTTCTGGCCAAGTCTTCTTCCTCGTGGTCGAAGGGTAACGTTATGTCTATGATTCTAATCATAAATCTAATTTTTCAGTGAGCTAATATTTTTTCAATATAGATAGAACGATTCTGCGAAGAGCATAGAAACCTGTTCCTTTTATCAGACATTTCTCTCTTCTTCTTGGCCTCTCAAGTCAAGCAGGTACTGTGCCTCCTCGCGAGACAGCGGAGTAAGTTCATCTCCCCCATGCAGTATAATCTCGCAGGCCAACTCGAAAAATGAGGCGTTTTGGATCGCATGAGCAAAACTGTCGGCCGCGGTCACCTGCCCGTGATTGACGATTGTCACCATATCATGCGTGCGCATGGCATCTGTAACGGCCTCGGCCAGTTCCTCCGAGCCGGGTTGACTGTAGAGGACCCGCGCCACAGGTCCTATGTAAAACGGTACCTCTGGAATTACGAAATAGTTAACATTCTCTGCATCCCGAGACGCCAGGGCGGTCCCACAAGGCGTCTGAAAATGCAGCACCACATTGACATCAGGTCGGCAGCGCAGTATACCGGCGTGAAATCCCTTTTCGACACTCGGCTGCTTTTCATCCACGGGGGTTCCGTCGGAAATACGGCATACGCAGACACCGTCAGCGGATAGATTTCCCATCCAACTGCGTGACGCCGTGATTAGCATCCGGTTCGAATCCAGTCGTAGAGACATGTTGCCGCTGCTGCAACGAACGAGCCCGCGACGTGCCGTGTCGTGGCATGCTTCAACGAATTCGGACACAATGTGTTCCGGGGTATTTGTCATTTTGTCACTCCAAACCGGACAAGTTAGAAAAGAGCACGCACCAGCTTCAAGCCTCCGTGACACATCATGCCACCTTTCCTGACCGACTGCAGGTATCTATCGGCCGGCTGAGGAACGTTATTGCCGATATTTATTATTGTATCACTGATAGCCCTGTCGGGCAAGACTACCAGAGCAATGCTTTCATTGGAACGACGTTAAAGCTGTCACAATGAAGCTTGAGGGGGGCACGCCGGTCATTGAAGCCGCTTATTATCTCAAACATGTATAGCGCAAGGTTTAATCACAATTGTGGTATCAGCCGCTCCCGGATGAAGCTCTCGGCTCCGGCCAACTGCGCTGGATACGCTCCAGGTCTCGAATGCCGTCCTCGCTTGAAGGACTGCGCTGACCCTGTGACATATCCCTGAGATCAAGGAAGATTCTCATCGTCTCATTACTCCACTTCCATGTCTCCGCATGGCCATCTCCAAAACCGAAACTGCTCCGGCTGCCGTGCCAGACCACCAAAGGGTCCGACCACACCATTGTCCCAACACCTCCCGGATTTATGACCCAGGCGTTGATATTGTAACCCCTCGGGTCATTCTCTTCGAGAAAAACATACTTCGTTGCCGGGTTTTTCAACTGGGATAAATGAGATACATCCGTCCAGTTGGCCGTACCTCCCTTGTTCTTCGCCCATTTGCCGTTCAGGCTGTCCGGCATGGAATAAGTGCGAAAGTTCCTCCCGAAGCTCTTATCGCTGGGGCAGTGATAGCAGTCAACGCTCCTTGTGTATGGGTACAGAACCCCCTTTTTAATTCCCTCCTGCTTTTCTTCGACTGCGGCGTTGAAATAGTCACTCACCGCGGAGCTGCCGTCAACCCGCCAAGGCGCCCAGGCCCAGTCCCACGGATCGCCCCAGCCGCCGCCGTTGTAGTTCCACGAACCGCACAGCTTGTCGTCATTATCCATCGCGTAGGTGTACCAGGCCGTAGTCAGCGTCCTCAGATTCGCCTGGCACTTTATGGTCTTGCCCGCCTCCTTAGCACGCATCAGCGCCGGCATAAGAACACCCATCAATAACGCAATGATGGCAATCACGACCAACAGCTCTATTAAGGTAAACGCGCCTCGCTTGTCCATAAAGATACTTGTTTCATATCTCTTAATAACTTTTCGTTTGGCCTGATAATGCGTCTTGCGCTGCAGATCATAAACGGCATGCAATGTATTCTTTTACGAGTTCTGCAAAAAAAACGCTCCCCGTCCTGCTTTAGAACGAGAGCGTTTTTTCAAATGTTTTAATTGTTGACGGCCATTCTCTAATATAATTTTCCAGTCGGCCAACACATTGGTCAGTAGCCGACCCTGCCCCATACTGCTTTCTGAAACTCCTCAAGTTCCTGCAAGCCCTCTGGAGTTCTTGGCATAAAGCCGCCGCCGCCATACCAATCCTGGGTATCCTTGGCGCGTTTAATAGTCTCGGCCGCTTTCCATTTAAGATGGCTGGAGTGGCCGTCCGCCCAGGATACGGTCGTGCCGTCACCGTGACGCGAAGGCGGGTCATCCCACCAGGGACCTCGCTGGGCGTAGTGCGTGGCAAAGCTATCCGGCGTCATCGCGCCTTCATCGATGTAAACCATTCGGTCAGCCGGTGATGGACTGCTTATCTCGCTCCTTCGTTTGATCCATAGCACCGTTTTACCTACTCTCTTGCCAACGTCGTCTGGATGTCTGTTGGGACCTGTCCAAGTGCCATCACGGTGCAAGCCGTTCATAGCGTCAACTACCGAATATGTAACAAACTCACCCGGCCTTCCCGTTGGACATTTGTAGGCACCGTAATCCTTGCACACCGGCCATAAAGCACCTTCCCGGATGCCCAGTCTCTTCTGTTCGTCTGTCAATCCGCTATCGCGCACATTGCTGTTGTCCCAGTTATTACCCCAGCCTTTGCCCACCCAGGCCCTCTCCACAATGCCGGATGCGGAGCCGTTGCTGGTGTTCGAACCGTTTGCCATATAGTGGAATCCGCCGGCTCCGTTGACGATTCTGTCGTCATTATCGTCCGCATACATTACCCAGGCCAGCGTCAGGCTCTTGAGATTGTGCTCACAAACTATCCGTCTGCCTTGTTCACGAGCCCGATTCAGCGCCGGCATCAGGATAGCCATCAAAACCGCGATAATAGCGATTACAACCAACAATTCAATTAAAGTAAATCCTTTCTTTCCGTTCATCATTATACCTCTTTTTTGTTTTCCCATTATTTGTTCTTTTTCACGATTCTTTTTTATGAGTTTAATGAAAATAATACTTCATTCTTCCCTTTCGATATATATCATATATCAATTATCTTTGAATCTTCCCATCCAGCCCGTGCCGTAATTACTCCAGTCGCCTGCGGTAACACCACCGGCCGGGGTCCACGGATTAATCTTGTTAAAATCACGAGACCACTTTAACGTCCACAACCGTTTGAGCCCTACTTTTTCTACGTGATAGTCCATAAAAACGGCATTTATCGCTCCATTGTGGCGGTTGAGACAAAAACGATTCATAGCATTTTCGTCAGGGCGCATTTGATGGCCGTCGTATTCCGGAGGAGTGTCGTCATCATCCGGCCATCCGCACCAGAAATAGCAATCAAGAAACATCGGTATCTCATTACCGTTCTTGACGTTAATTGTTCTCCAGAATCTATTAGGCGCTTTTCCATAAAC
>CAZIAN010000494.1:0-1409 GCA_964537355.1 uncultured Pirellulales bacterium
GCTTGGTTCAATAAACAAGACCGACAAGCTGGATGCAAGAGGTCTCAACAGGTTATAAAGAACCTGAGGTTAAATCGGTTTCACCGACGGCGGTCTAAGCGCGATAGATGTCATGAGCTCTTGAAGCTCGCGAAATGAATGCGACAGATCGCTGGGGAGAAACTCATGCCGCTTTGACGGCGAAGAGATGACTTGGGTGAAAACCATAAGACTAAACCGGTGAATGACTTAAAAATATAATTGACAAAAAACACGCTTTCAGAGATGACATATAGTTGGTTAATAGATGTAGGGGGATTTGTTTTGTTTTATTCGGGATTGGGTTTGCATTTTTCGGAGGGTTTGGGTTAGGAGTTCGGCGAGTTTTTTGTCGCCCATGTCTTTGACCTGCTGGACCGAGATAGGTTTGCCGTAGGTGATGTGAATTTGGCCGGGAGTGAAGAGCTTTTTGTGCCGGGGCCAGCATTCGAAGGCGCCATCTATAAGGGCCGGGACAATCGGCGCGTTGCCGCGTCTTGATAAAAGGCCGAGGCCGGGCTTAAATGGAGTGATTTTGCCATTGTGCGTACGGGTGCCTTCAGGAAAGAGAGTGACGCCGCCGCCTTTTTTCAGCTTTTCGAGGACCTTCCTCATTGCGGATATGTCCGGGGCGCCAAGTTTTACAGGTATGGCGTTGACCGAGGAAATGAGCGGGCCGAAGAACCAATTTGTGAAAAGCGAGTCACGGGCGATAAAGCTCGAATGTCTCTTTATGAGACCTCCGCAAAATATCGGGTCAATATAACTCTGGTGGTTAGAGACAATTATAAAGGCGCCTTTTCGGGGGATATTGTCCCGGCCGTAAGTGCGCACCCGGAAAAACAAGATGCAAAATACCCTGCAAATCCAGCGGGCAAGCCAGAACCATCTCGCTCTTAGTTTTTCTCCAAGCATTTTTCCTTCACACAGCTTAAAAGCTTTTCAACTACGCCATCTATGCTCAAATCGGTCGTATCAATAATTACGGCATCATCAGCCGGCTTTAAGGGGCCGACGGTTCTGCTCTCGTCGCTCTTGTCTCTTTCTTCGATGGCCTTTTGTATTTGCTCAAGGGTTTGGTCATCACCTTTGGCATGCAGGTCGGCCTGCCTTCTCTTTGCCCTTTCGGCGGAATCTGCGACCAAATAAAATTTTATATCGGCATCCGGGAAGGCGACCGTGCCCTGGTCTCTTCCTTCGGTGACTATTTTTTGCAGGCCTGCTGCGAACTGTCTCTGCATTTCGACCAGCTTTTCACGCACATTCGGACAAGATGCAATATACCGGGCATTAGCTGTTACCTGGGGGGCGCGTATCTGCTCGGTAAAATCAATACCGTTGATACGTACCGACATTTCGTCATCGGTGACGGAGAATTCAAATTCGTTATT
>CAZIAN010000494.1:1419-3918 GCA_964537355.1 uncultured Pirellulales bacterium
CGTCTTCATCGCTCAAATTAACAGAGGCCTGCATGGCCGCCAGAGTGACAGCGCGATACATCGCACCGGTATCGAGGAAGCTCGCACTTAGCTTTTGGGCAAGCAGGCGGGCTGCAGTGCTTTTGCCGCTGGCCGCGGGGCCGTCAATCGTAATAATCATCAGCCACCTACCTTGATTACGATAATGCTCGTGTCATCAATCTGCCTGGCAAGGCCTACGAAACGCCTTCTTTGTGCGAGTATGTTTTTTATCATCTGGTCCGCCGAGTCGGCTGAAAATTTCTTTGCGGTCTGAAGCATAGCTTCCCTGCCCCATAATTCGTTATCGAAGTTGAACGCATCAATCAGCCCGTCGGTATAAAAGAGCAGACAATCGCCATCCTTTAATCCGAGGGTTTCAATCTCATATTCGGCCTGTGGATCGACTCCGAGTACGAGGCCGCCTTTATTCAGCTCGATAATTTTCCCATCTCTTATCAATAAGGTAGGCTCATGCCCGCAATTGCAATATGTTATAGTCATATCTCGGACGTTAATACCGGCGTGGAACAACGTGATGAACTCTCCGTCCCGGCACTCATCGCACGCCATTTTATTGATCCTTTGAACAATGTCCTTATTACACTGTTCCTTATTTTTGCCAGCGCAGTAAGCCGGAATATCTTTAACCGTATCGATATATGCCTTCATTGCACCGCGAAAAGAGCTCATCATAATTGCGGCAGGAATTCCCTTGCCCATCACGTCGGCAATCACAACTGCTACCGAGCTATTTTCAAAATTAAGAAAACCATAAAGGTCGCCGCCGACATCAAAACAGGGAATATAAGCAGCCGCTATATCCAGCCCTGGTATCTGCGGAGCCTTTTCGGGAATCATTCTCCGCTGAATGACCCCTGCCAGCCGCATTTGTTCGGCCATACGTGCGCCTTCAATTGCCTTGGCGTACAGTCTTGCGTTCGTTATCGCCACCGCACACTGAGAAGCAACCGCGCGCGCAAGTTGAATATCTTCCTCCCAGAATCGTTTCGGCTTGGGGCTGTATAGCCGTAGTACTCCAATATCCCGGCCTTTGAACTGCATCGCAACCGTGAGCTGGCTGACAAGACCCTCCTTGATTGTCGCCTCTTTATATTCGACTCTGCCGTCAACCCTCATATCGTCCAGCACCACAGCTTCGCCTGCAAAAGCGGCCTTGACCACCGGGTCATTTTTAGAGACCACTCCTTTATTGCGGTATTCTTCACTGAGTCCGTATGTGCTGCGCATCTTCAGGTCGCCCGCCCCTTCATCCAGCAGCCGAATCGAGCAGGCCTTGACACCCACAATCTTCACGGCCGCCTCAGCTAATCTATCCAGCACCTCCTGAAGCGAAAACTCGCCGGCCACAAGCGTCGAAAGCTGATAAATCTGCTCGTCTCTTTCAATTTGTTTATTTGTATTTTTAGCCATAATCAATCACTGATATTCCAATTCAACCCGATTATACTCAACTTTGAGCCGCCGGTGAACCTTAATTTATTCTCCCGCTGCCACTTGCATTAAAAAGTGAGTGGAATTACTATACATTTATATTGTCAATTTGTTCGGATTTGCTATACGGAAAATGATTGCCAGACACATAACATTCACCGGCCGGGTCCAGGGCGTCGGCTTTCGCTTCACCGCCAGCAGAGCGGCAAACCGCCGTCAGTTGACAGGCTATGTACGTAATATGCCGAACGGCTCGGTTGAAATGCTCGCCCAGGGACGCCCTGAGGAAGTAGATGACTGCATACAGGATATAAAAGAATATTTCTCAGGCTATATAAGAGAAACGAGCATCCGGGAAATTCCCCCCGACCCAAAATACTCAGATTTCCAAATCACATTTTAATCCACCACGCAATACTAAATTATTCTCCGAGATGGCGGATGAGTCCATGTTTGCGAGGTACTACAAGGTCGGCTATTCTGGCCGGTTGGTCTTCGGTTGTTTTGTAATCGACGTTCATTATCTCGATAAACTCGGCGGTGTACTCCTTCAGCACACCGCAGTATTCGAATATCTTATCACCCTTAATCATCTCCAGGACAACCTTGTTGCCGATATATCGTTCCAGTAACGGCTCAAAAGAAGTTCCCACCGAACCCATCAGCTCCTGTTTCATCTGGGAGACGTACTTATCCTGAGAAGTCAGCATTTTGCCGGCAGGTGTGGCTTTTTTAGCCTGGTTGATAACCAGATTAATAATCTCCACCACCGAATCTCTGATAGTTCGAAAAACATTCAGGATTCTTCTTTTTTCTCTTCGCCAGGGACCGGGGTGATATGTCCTCTTCAACTCTTTCTCTCTTGCTTTTTTGTTGCGTTCGCTCAGGTCATCGTGGAAACGAATCACAGCTCCGATGTTAGGATACTCATATTTATATAGAATATAGCTGGCCTCTTCGTGTCCGTCCGTGTCTTTCTGTTTTTGAGGATATACAAACTCCAGCCCGGTATTTTCCACACTCAAT
>CAZIAN010000495.1:0-3917 GCA_964537355.1 uncultured Pirellulales bacterium
CCGAATGAATCGAGTTTGTCGTTTGTAAATTCACCCTCACCCACATAAACGCTGATGATACCGGCGCTATCGTCGGTTGCTGTCCTGCAGAAAGTCGCCTTGCCCGGTGCTATCCTGCCGACAATGGTTCCGTAAGTGTTGTCCTTTCCGACGGCGCCGGCAATTATCTCCTGGTAGTCCATTTTTGAACTTTTAAAGAATGACTTTGGCAGATTACTGCAATGGAACAAGACAGTTTTGTCTGGATCGTTTCCGTAGTTATTGTTCCAGTCCAGAAGGGCGCTGGGCGTGCCGCCGGCCAATTGGAGAATATACATCCCCAGCAAACCCGTGATATCAACCTCGCATGCGCTCGGAACCAGCGACTCGCTCATTATGCTCATCAGCGTACAGGGCACTATCCCAAAGAATTCCTCAAGAGATGTCCAGCACTGAATGGCCGTACCGTCAAGCTCGGTTTCTTTGATCCATGTATCAACTACATAACCGAATTTGGCCATCTTCAAGAGCTTGTCGGCGGGGATAGATTTGGTTGAAATATATTTCTGGATAGCATTCAATTTTCTCTTCACTGCCCTGTCGTTATCACCGAGCCGGTCAACTCTTCCAAGGATTTCGGATAAATCTATCGTCTCAACCGAAATGCCCGATAGCTCGAGGATTTTTTCGCTGAATCGAACTGTATTAAAAGCTCCTGTGCGGGCCCCGATAGCGCCAAACCTGGCGTTCTCCAGACCTTTAATAATTCTGCACACCGAAGCAAAATCATCCAAATCTTTTTTAAACTCAGCCGATGCAGCCTTAACTGTGTGTGAACCGGTCAGCGTAAATGGAATACCGGCTTGCCTGAGATTATTACAAACACTCATCTTGCCGCAGAAAGAATCCCGTCTGTTGGCTATGCTCATTTTGTCCTGAGCATCCGGTTCGGCGTGGATTAGAATGGGGACATTAAGCCCTGAGCGTTTGATTGTCTCGGCCACTCCTTTTTCATCACCGAAGTTCGGCAGTGTTACAATTATGCCGTCAATCTTGTCGGCCTTTTCTGAAAAAAGGGCGGCACATTTCTTAGCATCATCAAAAGTCTCAACTGCCCCGTATTTCGTCTGCTGCATTGATAAAGCAACCGAGTTGAAACCGTTTTTCTTAAGCACATCGAGTATATCTTTTCGTCCCTGTTTTGCTAACGCATCCGGGAAAAAACCTCTGTTTCCGACGATTACTCCGAACGTTGTTTTTTTCATTTTTATTTCTCCTAAAATAAATTAAAAGACAAAATTAAATTTGCCCGTAATAAGCATCCTTGCCGTGTTTCCTCAGGTAGTGCTTGTCAAGAAGTGCTTTGCTGATAGGCCCCTGCTGAGGATTTATAGTTATTGTGCCGAGAGCCATTGTCGCCGTCTGCTCTAGCACAACCATAGTCTCAACTGAAGCAGCGGCTGACTTGCCCCAGGTAAAGGGGGCATGGTTGGCGACAAGCACCGCAGGAATTTCCATCGGGTCCATATCGGCAAATCGCCTGACAATACATTTTCCCGTGTTCAGCTCATAATCACTTTGTATTTCATTTTCCGTCATTACATCGGTGACAGGTACCGCCCCGTAAAAATAATCGGCGCCGGTTGTACCGAAACAGGGGATTCCCTTACATGCCTGTGCCCACATAGTTGCTCCGACGGGATGGGCATGGCATATACCGCCGATAGTGTCGAAATTCCTGTAGAGTTCAAGATGGGTCGGTGTGTCCGACGATGGATTGAGTGTCCCTTCGATAATATTTCCATCTAAATCAAGTAATACTATTTTCTCAGGTGTAAGCTCATCGTACATAACACCGCTGGGTTTTATAGCTATCACACCTTTCGTGCGGTCTATTTCGCTGGCATTGCCCCAACTGTAAATGACGAGCTTTTGCTTTTGCAGTTCAAGGTTTGCATCACAAACAGCTTTTCTTAAATCCTCGTACACAGCAAGTCCTCTCTTCAAATCAAACGCTGTCTTTTATATCCAAAAGCTCTTTCATAAGATTTGCCAGTTTACCAGAGTAATCCGTTGTTCCAAAGGCATCGTGTAACTGCTTATAAAGGGCATATAATTTAGTATAGATTTTGTGGTTTTCCGGTATAGGCTTATAAGTGGCATCATTAATTCCACACATAGCCCCCTGAGCCTCGGAGAAATTATCATAGCCGCCGGCGTTTTTGCCGGCTGCCACTGCCCCTGCAATGCATGAACCCAGCGCACAACTCTGGGCCGAACGGGAAATGTTCATCTGTCTTCCGGTTACATCGGCATAAATCTGCATAAGCAGAGGATTCTTTTCGGAAATCCCGCCGCAGTTTATTACTTCAGAAACTTTAACACCGTATTCCTCGAATCTATTGATAATTGTAAGGGCTCCGAATGCTGTTGCTTCTATCAATGCCCTGTAAATTTCCTCCGGCCGTGTATGTAACGTTTGCCCCACCAATAGCCCGGTCAATCTCTGATCAACGAGTATTGTCCTGTTGCCGTTATTCCAGTCGAGTGCCAAAAGCCCTGATTGACCCGGTTTGAGTTTTGCCGCTCTTTCAGTAAGAGCCTCGTGAGAGCCTGCCTCTCTTCCGCCGGGCTGGATATAATTAACGAACCAGTTAAAGATGTCACCTACCGCGGATTGCCCCGCCTCAAGACCGAAGAAGCCCGGCAATATGGAACCGTCAACGATACCGCATATTCCGGGTATATCTGCCAGTTCCTGGCCGGACTCAGATACAAGCATATCACATGTACTTGTGCCGATTATCTTAATCAATTTGCCCGGAGCGATACCGGAACCGACAGCACCTAAATGAGCGTCAAAGGCCCCCACCGCTACGGGAATACCCGCTGGCAAACCGAGCTTCTGCGCCCATTCTTCTGTAAGCGTTCCCGCCTGTGTTTCGACAGTATAGGTTTCTTCATACAGCCTCTCGCGAAGTTCTCCGAGCTTTGGATCTAATTTTGAGAGGAAATCTTTTGCAGGCAGCCCGCCCCACTGGTTATTGAACATAGCTTTATGACCGGCGGCGCAGCGGCTTCGTTTAATTAAATCAGGCTTTGCAGTGTCCGTTAAAATCGCCGGGATATAGTCGCAGCATTCTACCCAGCTATAAGCCGCGTCGAAAACAGCAGGATCGGTTCGCAGACAGTGAAGAACCTTGCTGAAAAACCATTCGGATGAATATGTCCCGCCGCACTTGGCGAGGTATTCCGGATGTTCTTTTTGGGCTAATTCGGTAATCTCTGCCGCCTCGGCGTGGCCGGTGTGGTCTTTCCAAAGCCAGGCGCAGGCGTTTGGATTGTCCTTGAACGCCTCTAACATACTCAAAGGCATGCCGTCTTCATCCACAGGGATTGGCGTCGAGCCGGTCGTGTCAATGCCGATGCCTATAATCTGATTGGTGTCGAAATTCTTGTCTGCTTTCCTGGCCTGCGCAATTGCCGCTTGTATAGCAACTTCAATACCCTTTAAGTAGTCGGCAGGATTTTGCCTTGCCAGGTTATGGTCGGCCGAATCAAGAATAATGCCCGCTTCGCCTGTCTCATATTCATATACTGCAGTGCCTAACTCATTGCCGTTGGCCACATCAACCAACAGTGCCCTCACAGAGTTGGTTCCGTAATCAAGTCCGATTGTATATGCCATAATTTGCCCTCTAAAAAGATAAATATTCCCTCCTCAGATAGTAAGTCCTTTTGACAAATCTGTCAAGTCTTCAATCCGGCCTTGAAAATCCCGAATTTAACGAAATAATTCGATAATTTAAGCGAGGTCAAAAATCCCTTCAATGGTACATATTGAAATACAGAAAGAAGATTGTGCAGCTAAACAGATTTTATTACAACCAGGGTAATATCATCCAGTTGCGGCATCGGCGAACTGAAATTCGTTACAT
>CAZIAN010000496.1:0-3901 GCA_964537355.1 uncultured Pirellulales bacterium
ACCTGGCCTGGTTATATCATGATAAGGATAAATCCTTAAGGGACGCTGTCCGGCTCACCTGGGATTATCTCTCGCAGCATACCTATTTTGAGGTAGCCAGGGCCGCACTTCAAAGATTGTACAATCGCCTCGCCGGCATATTTCAAAAAAGGATACGGTTCTTGTATCTTTTCCTGTTCTTTCTGCTGCTAAATGCGGCCTCACTCTGCCTGGCTGCCTGGGAAAATACTTTGTTGGCATTGACCCGCCTATGGCGGTGGCCTCTGTATTTCAGCTTACCCTGCTTGACCATGTTTCGTTTCTGTTCACAATGGGCATCATGTGTCTGTCCTACCGCACTTTCCCCGTTTGTATTCAGATCTCTGTAAAGAGAACGCTATGGGATTTCATAATCGGAGAATATCAGAATTTTTGATTCGAATGGCTGCAAACTAACGCTCCCATATATTTTGTTACCGTGCACATCACAATATTTATCTGATTCCAGATCAATGCTAATTACATCAAGCGACGTATTATAAATAATCCGGGACTTTATTGGGCTATCTATGGTAATATCATCGAATTGATTTAAGTATGAGAATTCTTTGGAGTTTGCGTCGTAGCCGGACAGAGCACGCCAACGTTGGAGTGTTACATCTTCCTGGATCCATTCGCCGCTGTAACGACTCACGAAGATATGTGAATGGCGATAGGGATTGTAGAAGTAATTCCAGTCGGACTGGCCAAAATGCACGTTGTCATAGTTGATGCCTAGGTAAAATGTTTTCTGTTGCGCATCCGTCGCGAACATGATGTTGTCGAGAACAACGTCATCGACAAGCCTATCACCCAGCTCATCGCGGCCGCTGAACCAGATCTGAGCCACCTTGTTGCCGTATAGCGTGTTATTCCGTACGATGTTGCCGGGCGCCCAGTGAAAGAAAATGCCCGCCATGTGAGAGTTGATGACTGTATTGTGCTCGATGATTCGGTTGTTGCCCCGCTCATCCACATAGATGCCGGGTGATGTACCGCCGGAGTATTTCTCCATGGTTACCGGCAATCCCTTGTCTCGATTCCGATCCATCGTCTGGCAACCGAACACGTCGACAAAGATGTTGTGGTGGATATGGTCTTTCTCGGGTTTGTCGTAGAAGCCGTCCGTGTAGATGCCGCCACTCTCAGTCAACGCCAGGCCAACGTTGGTGACGTAGTTGTAGGACACATCACGGCCGAGCGTGTCCCCGGCGAGGTACAGGGCCTTGTGGCCCGTGCGGTCGACCCTGTTGTTGTACACGCGTGCATACGGCCCGGTGACATAGATCGCCTCACCTCGACCATTCATCAAATCGCCGCCGTAAGTGTCTGTTCCCGTGCCGTAAACGTAGTTACCTTCGATGTTGGTATAAGAGCAGGTTATGTTTACGCCTATGCCGTGAGAGGCGCAGTACTTGATCGTATTGCGGACGATCTGGTTTCGGTCGCCCGTTGCTCCAGTCCCTGCGTAAACATAGATGCCGAGGTTGTACGCACGCTCCACCACATTGTTCTCCAGTGTCATATCATTCGACCGGTACAGGTAAATGCCATGCAGGTAGGCATTGCGCATTGTTAGTCCGCGCACGACGTTCCACGAGGTGCCGCTGTATGAGCGCAGGCAGTACCTTCGATATGAAAACTCCACGTCTTCGGCCACGTCCTCACGGGGCCAAAGGAAGATCTTCTTCTGCGACGGGTCGTAGGCCCATTCGCCCTCCTCATTGATTTCGCCGACGATACTGGTGAGGTAGTATCCGAATCGCGTCTTTATGTCGGACCTGGGGCTCTTCTCCAGGGTTATCTCACCTCGAGATCGAGAGAAATCCGTAATAGGGATCTGGTCGAGATGTCCAACTCTCGTCATCACATGGCATACCGAGCCGACAAAATATCCATCGGGCTTAGAGAGCGAACTATCGGTGAACGTCTTCGTGGGATCCGGCACAGTCGTTGGATAATTCCACCCAGCGTCCGGATATCGCGAGCGATTAAGTAACTGGCCATTCTGAAAGACCTGTCTGACTGCAAATGCACTGTCGGGGTGGGACTCCGCCAAGCCGGCCACATCCGCAAAGTAGATGTGCTCCCAGTAGGGATTACCATCGCAGTCACCGGGTCCTGTACACTTCTGCCAGTTTGTCACCGGTTCCGCGGCGTTGATTATAACCTTGCCTTCATCCCCGGGATAGGCCTGGATCCTTATAGGGTGCGCTTGCGTTCCACTTCTTGATAAAATGACGGTTTCCCTGTAAGTCCCGGCCTTCACTAGCAGAGTATCGCCCGGTTGCAGCGATTGCACACCCCTTCTAATCGTCTTCCATGGCCAAGCTTCGGTCCCTGGATTGCCGTCGTTGGCAACGCGATTGCCCGCGTCAACATAATACGCTGCAGCCCAAAATGCGTCAGCCGTCATGGTAGTGAAGCTCCAGATATCGCCCTTGTGCGTAAGGATGCCGTCGAACTCATCCACACGCCAGTAATACGTCTTGTCGAATTCAAGCTCGCCGAGGTAATACCGGCTCAGCGTCTGAGGCGTCCCTCCCACAGCATCCTCCACGGCCTCAGGATCGTCACCGAAGTACACCGTGTGCGTCTCGGCGTCCCTACCGGCCGCCCAAGTGAAGATCGCGTCCGGGGCTACAGATTCGGCGCCGTCAGCCGGGTTGGGGCTATAGGCCTTAGCGGAGGGAACAAAGAAACTCCACACGCTGCCTCTATGCCTGGTGTCGCTGTCGGCTTCCACTTCATCAATGCGCCAGTAATACGTCGTGCCGGGAACGAGGCCGTCCGGATAGGGACATCCGGACAAGCCTACAAGGAAATCATTTGAGGACTGATTGCCCCGGAAGGTGCCACCGGTGCCGGTATACACATCGTCAAAGTTCTCGCCGAAGTACACATCGTGTGAGTCAGCGGTAGAACCAGGCGTCCAGTAGAGACTCGCCCACGTTTCAAGGTGGATAGCGCCGTCAGCAGGATTGGGCCGGTAGGCTTCGAGAATGGCGCCGCCTTGGGTCTCCATGGCTGACCTGATATCATCCTGGCTCATCGCGTGGTCGCAGATCCGGACGTCGTCCACGATGCCCGTATAGGACTCTTTAAGATATTTAGGATCACCTCCAATGTAATAAGTCGCGTTCGTGCCATCTGTTGTCTGGAAGGCTGATTCCTGTGATAGGACCCCGTTGACGTAGATGCGAAAGTTCGTCCCATCCCCTGTTACTGCGACGTGTGTCCATTGGTAGGCAGGAGCAACATCTGGGGCTGTCTCACACATACCTCCCGCCCAACCTCCGCCAACGCGACCACGCCATGAAAGCCTCCCATCGTTGTTAATGAACAGCGTGTCATTTGATTCGCCATTCGCTTTGATCGACCGAAAGATCTGCTGCCACGTGTTTCCAGTTCGCGTCGGGTTTATCCAGGCAACCAGCGAAAATGATCCCAGAAAAAGTTCGGGGGTTAACGAATCAGAGGCCCCTATTGCTACGCGACTGGTTTCAAATGCGAGCGCATATCCGAATTGTCCTTCGACAACTGTCGGATCGTCTTCCAGCGTTCCGTCGTTACCGTTACCCGATGCGTCCGCCGCAGTTGTGCCGGCGCCCTCGTCGAACTTCCACTGGCTTAAAAGCTCAGCATGGGCTGCACCGGCCGGAATCACACCCAGCACTAAACACCCAAGAAGCAGATAAATCAACTCCCTACGCATAGTTATTCTTCCAGCAAAAGCTTACAAACAACAACCAATAACAATTTGCTGTACATAACAATCCTCCTGAGAGAATCAGAGGCGCCCGGTACCCTTATCTTACCAAAACCCATCTGCCATCCCAGGAACTCGCGTCTTTATTACCACTTCTTATCACTCTCTTAAAGA
>CAZIAN010000497.1:0-1166 GCA_964537355.1 uncultured Pirellulales bacterium
AGCAGGCAAACTGGGCGACATATATCTTGTCCGCGTCTTTAACATGATGCAGCAGTCCATGCAGAAAAACGCCCACAACCAGCCTGTCCCCGAAGGTTTTGATTATGACATGTGGTGCGGCCCTGCCCCAAAACTCCCCTATAATCCGTCTCGTCGGTGGCTCAACCAGTGGGAATACAGTTGCGGGCCGATTCCCGGTGATGCGATTCACCAGCTTGACATTGCCAGGTATCTGCTGGGTGACATGCCATATCCGAAATCAGTTTCTCACGCCGGCGGCGTGAACGCTCTTCGAGACGGCAGAGAAACCCCCGATACTCAGCTTGCCACATTCGATTATGGCCCGCTGACCTTATTGCTCGAAGCAGCTCTCTGGACACCTTATATGAAAAAGACCCCGAGCAACGTCCGCGATACGGACAATTATCCAAATTGGCCGTTTAGCAGTACAAAGGTCGAAATCTTAGGGACAAAAGGCTTCATGCACTTTGGCCGGCACGGCGGCGGATGGCAGGCCTTCGATTCCGATTGCGAATTAATGCGCTCTGAATTCGGGCGTCAGGGTGACAAAGAACACAAGGACAACTTCATTGATTGTATTCGTACGCGTAAAAAACCCAATGCCGATGTGGAAATGGGACACCAGTCTGCGTTACTGTGCCACATGGCAAACATATCGTATAGAATAGGCAATAAACAACTGGAATTCGACCCTCAAACCGAATCATTCACCAACTCTGACCAGGCAAATAAATACTTAAAACGCAAGTATCGCCAGCCATGGATCGTCCCTGATATTGTATAAGCAGGAAAGAAGCTATGTTACACAGAGTTTTATTGTCTCTAAGTATTGTTGCGGTGTTTTGTAATTGTGCCTGTTCCAAATGGCTTGAAATTTCAAATCTCAAGATAAAGCAGGAACCCACGGAATTAGGCGGCCCTAAAACAATGATCGAATATGATATTGAGGACCCTAATATCTCACCGCAATCCCCCGCTTATGTTTTTATCCGCTTCAGCAAAGACAAATCCAACTGGCGGCTGATTACAAAAGATTGTCTTCATGGCAATGGCTTTGATATTGTTGAAAAACCGGGACATAAACAAGTGGTTTGGTGGGGAACCGAACAAACCAGCTTCTCCGAATTCGATAAAGTCGATATTCG
>CAZIAN010000497.1:1266-3893 GCA_964537355.1 uncultured Pirellulales bacterium
GTAGCACCGGGCCGTGATAACTATCCGATCACTTATATATCCTGGTACGATGCGACAAACTTTTTAAAGTGGTGCGGCCTGAGACTGCCCACCGAAGCCGAATTCGAAAAAGCACTTCGTGGAGGTCTCTATCTTGACGGCGACGAAACTAAAAAAGACCTCAACCCAATGCCCGAAAGACGCTACCCCTGGGGTGATGAATCGCCTAATGCAAATGGTGTTTTCCGCTGTAATTACGATGGCACCGAGGACGGTTTCGAGTACACCGCCCCGGTAGGAAGCTACGATACATTCAGCAGTCCTTACGGAATCTGCGATTTGGCCGGTAATGTCGCCGAGTGGACTCTCGACTGGTATTCAACTTCATTTCATACCGGCCTCGATGGATTCCGAATGGTGCGGGGCGGCTCATGGATGGCCGTACCCATCGCCTGCGACGCCATCACAGGAGCCACACAACTGCCCATAAAAGAAAGCAGCATCATGGGCTTCCGAGCTGCAAAGTGACTCCCGCTTTTTCTTTGCGTAAGCTAAGAATGAAGCGGGAGTCATCCTGAGTGAAGCGCAGCGGAGTCGAAGGATCTGGCACACAACATTACATGTGTACACGTCAGAAAAGAAAAACCAGCGATTCTGAAATATGAAATCCACTCCTCAACACCAATAATCAATAAAATAGCCCTGTGGCCGGACACAGGGCTATTCAGATTGATGACAGTAAAGTCACGTAGTGAGATAGTTTGTGTTAGCATGGATTAGTCGCTGCTTTTTTTCTCCTTCGCCTTTTCCAGATGACAAAGCTCGCCGGGATAATGCATAAACCGGCAACGCCGGCTTTCGCCTCTACGGGAATCATTTTAAGAATATCACTGAGCGTTAATTCTGTGTAGCCTTCGGGTGGGTTGATGTCGAAGATGTTTTCATCAAGCTCGACGTTATACTTATCCAGAATGTTGACTTCAAGCAGGTTCAGGTCATTGAACATCGTCATGAAACTTTTACCGACGGACAGGTCAAATTCCATTCTGACCGGCAGTTGCTCTTCAATTCCAATCCAGACTTTGCCAGTGTAGTCCTGCATATCAAAAACGGGCTTGGGCAAGATTTTTTTCATGGATCCAACGCCCTGAAACTCGAAACCTTCAACCTCAACGCCGTCGATTTTGTCTTTTCCCAGTTTTTTGTAGTCACCCTCAAGAAGCAGATTTATGAAGCCATCAGGGGTTGTTAGCCTTTCCATTGCTTTCGCCACGTCATCCAGAGAAGTGAACGTCAAATATTTCTTATAAGGCGGAAAAACAATAAGCGTCTGTTGCTTCGGTAGACTGAAGGTGATACGATAGAACAAATTGCCCTCGGCGTATCCTTCCTCGGTGTAACCAAGTTGCTTCGAAAAATATTTTACGAGATCGAATTCGCATTTGGTCCCGTCGAATTCGAACACATCGCCGTCTTTGCCTGGTCGCACAAAGATTTTTTGGCCCCGCAAAATCATCGTGTCGATTTCGGCGACTTTTTGCTGGACATCCGCCAGAACAATACTGCCGTTCCCCGGCACCCAGAAGGGACCGAATAAAACCAATGTCATAGCCAGTACGATAACCGCTGCTACTGAATATCTTGTAACTTTATTTTCCATGATAAATCTCCAAATCTCATAAGGTTTCATTCTTGCGCTCCAGCCTGATTTTTCAAAGCCGCAACGTAGCAACCGGGCTTCTTCCGGGTGATTCTCGGCCCATTTCTCGAAGTCGAAATGCTCAGGCTCACGGTGAATTTGACTTTCCAGCATGGGATCCAACCAGTTATTGTCATTTTCATGCTTCATGGGACTAATCACCTCCTAAAGCCCACTTTCTTCAAATAGATGGCTATTTTCTTTTTCGCCCTTCGGATCCTGCCGTCAATCACTCGTTCCGTCGCGCCAAGGACTTTGGACATTTGCCGGTAACTCATCTCATTATAGAACCGCAAAAAGATGACTTCTCTCAGGTTCTGCGGCAATTGCTGCAGGGCTTCAGCCAGGATTGCATTCTGATCGTTATCTTCATAATCGCTTTCGCGATCCTGGCAAGTCTGAATAGGCTTTCGCTGCCTTTGTCGTTTCCGCAGCATGTCCTTAGCCACATTCCGGCAGATGGCAACGATCCACGGGCCGAACCGCTCCGGTTTTTTCAACTTCGCAAGCTGTCTGCACGCCGCCGCAAGCGCTTCCTGGGCAGCGTCCTCGGCCAGGTGATGATCCATCAGGACCGAATCAGCCACGGCTACCAATGATTGGTAATATCGCCTGCATAGCTCGCAAAAGCTTTCCGGATCCGCCTCTAACGCTCGTCGAACAAGTATCTGATCCTCAAGGTCTTTCATTTGCCAAATATCATACTTAACAGAGCTGCTCTGTACTTCTATATATAAGTCCAAATTAAAAGGTAAAATCGGCGCTAAATCTACGGAAAATATTCTATTAAATTGGCTGGTGGGATTATTTACATTTGGCCACTCAGGCCGTCAAAGCCATCTGAAAATATTCCACATAATCCGTGCTAATTCGTTAAATCCGTAGCCAAAATCAGGCCTGGTTCAATCTTGGGTAACAGTTGTGGTGTACTGATCTAATGGAGATTAGG
>CAZIAN010000498.1:0-3883 GCA_964537355.1 uncultured Pirellulales bacterium
TAATTAAGAGATTTGTACGGAAAACCTCTGGCCATAAATTCGATGTCTTCCCGCGCATCAGACGGAGGGCTCAGGCTGAAAGAAAATGTCTCATTATGCATGGCCTTGAGATTCCAATCGATGAAGTACTTGTCCATCCATCTATGCATTTCCGCATGGCCGTCGGCATATCCAAGAGTACTTTTTTCATTATGCCACATAGCAACCGGGTCAACCCATGTTTTAGGTCCCGGGTTCATTTGCCATGAACCAACGTTGTATCCTCTGGGGTCAATCTCCTCGACAAAGATGTATCTAATCGCCGGTTTCCTAAGGTCAGTGTACTTCTTTGCCTGTGTGTATCCGCTCCAGCTCTCTCCATTGGCGCCGCCGGCAATCGAGAAGCTTCGAAATGTGTAATTGCGCGGGTCTCTGTCCCTTTGGTCGGAAGGGCAGGCATACACGTCCACTTCCTTGCCAACGTAAGGGTAAAGCAGGCCGTCTCGAATAGCCTGTTTCTTCTGCTCAACTGTGGCACCGTCCGACGGGCGCAGCACCCAGTTGCCGGGATCCGTATGGCCGGGCACAAGCTCGCCATCGTTATCATCCTGGTACATGAACCATGCTAATGAGAGTGTCTTGACATTACTTACGCAGTGGATGCGTCTGGCATGATCTTTGGCTGCCCTCAAAGTTGGCATTAGAATCGCCATCAACACCGCGATGATTGCAATTACAACTAAAAGCTCGATTAAGGTGAAAGCCTTTGTTTTCATCGTTACTTCTCCTTTTCGGCAAAAAACTCTTTCGAAATCCTGAGGTACAAAATTGACCCCCGCAACTCCACTTATAACTATTCAAATAATAGGATACACAAAACAGTCTTAGGTTCTGTTTTTTCTGTATTTCACAGGTTTTGCAAGCTCACCATTTTGAATTATATCACCCAAGGCCGAATATGTCAACTCGGAAATATGCTTTTTTTCCTTGACGCATTTGACGAGTTTATGTCATCTGTTACAGAATTGATAATCTTTTCAACGATTATCCGTCATTGACAAGCTATATTCCCAGTTCCTGTTTGACCTCGTCAATCTTTTCGATGACAAAATCCAGATCATCCTTATTGTGGGCTGCGGATATCTGTGTGCGAATTCGTGCGGCTCCTTTGGGAACCACCGGATAGGAAAATCCAATGACGTAAATGCCTCTTTCTAACAGCTTCTCTGCCATTTTTTGGGCTATGACTGCATCTCCAAGCATAATCGGCACGATAGGATGCTCACCTTCGATAACGTTTAATCCGAGCCCGCTTATCTTCTGTCTGAAATAGCTTGTATTGTCCATAAGCTTGTCGCGCAGCTCCGTGGAATGACTGAGCATATCGATGACCTTGAGCGAAGCGGCGACGATGGCCGGAGCAAGCGTGTTTGAAAAAAGATAGGGACGTGAGCGCTGGCGAAGCAGTTCGATAATCTCTTTTCTTCCGCTGGTATAGCCACCGCTGGCGCCGCCGAGGGCCTTGCCGAGCGTTCCGGTTATTATATCGATTCGATCCATTACGCCGCAGTGTTCGTGAACGCCGCGGCCTCGCTTGCCTAATACGCCGACCGCATGCGAATCGTCCACCATTACCAGTGCATCGTATTTTTCCGCCAATTCACAGATTTGGTCTAATTTGGCGATGGTTCCATCCATTGAAAATACGCCGTCGGTTGCAATCATACGAAATCTTGCCGATTGTGCCTGTTGCAGTTTGTCCTCCAGGTCGTCCATATTGGAGTTTTCAAACCGCAGACGCCGGGCTTTGCATAGGCGCACGCCGTCGATAATGCTGGCGTGGTTAAGCTGGTCGCTGATGATAGCATCTTCGGCCGTAAGTAATGTCTCGAACAGTCCGGTATTTGCGTCGAAACAGCAGGAATACAGGATGGTGTCCTCGGTGCCGAGAAATTCGGATATCTTCTTTTCGAGCTGTTTGTGAATTTCCTGCGTACCGCAGATGAAACGAACAGAGGAAAGTCCATATCCCCATTTGGCGTAACTGTCTTTTGCGGCCTGGATGATATCGGGATGGTCGGCGAGACCAAGATAATTGTTGGCGCAGAGGTTGAGGACTTTTTGGCCGCTCTGTATGGTAATCATAGCGTCTTGCGGACTGGTTATGATGCGCTCTGACTTGTAAAGTCCATCATCATTTATATGTTGGAGTTCTCGCGATATATGAGATTTCATTATTCCGAACATATCTTGTTCCTCAATTTAATTATATAAGGAGGATTTTATTCTTCCGTCCAGTTCAAAATCACTTTGCCTGAATTTCCCGACCGCATTATTTCAAAGGCCTTCTCGTATTCCGTATAGTGAAAGCTGTTGGTGATAAGCGGCGTGATATCCGTCCCGCTTTGAATGAGCATAGTGGCTATGTACCATGTCTCGAACATCTCCCTGCCGTAAATCCCCTTGATAGTAAGGCCGTTAAAGACGACATAATCCCAGTCGATAGCCATTTGCGGCATTATCCCCAGCAGTGCGATTTTGCCGCCATGACACATATTTGCGAGCATGTCCTTAAACGCCTCGGGACTGCCCGACATTTCCAGGCCGACATCGAATCCCTCTTTCATACCGAGCTTCTTAGCGGCGTCTTCGATTTTTTCGCTTCTTGCATCAACGACCATAGTAGGCCCCATTTTTTTGGCCAATTCCAGACGATAGGAATTAACATCTGTAATCACAACGTAGCGTGCGCCCGCGTGCTTAGCTACGGCGATTGCCATACAGCCTATCGGCCCTGCGCCGGTTATGAGTACGTCTTCCCCAACCAAATCAAAAGAAAGAGTCGTATGCACCGCGTTCCCAAAAGGGTCGAAGCAGGCAAGCACATCCGTCGGTATCTTAGGGTCGCAATGCCAGATGTTGGTGACCGGTATAGACAGATATTCGGCGAACGCTCCCTCCCGGTTCACGCCGATACATTTTGGGTCGGTGCACAGATGTCTGCGTCCGGCCAGGCAGTTCCTGCAGCGGCCGCAGACAATGTGTCCCTCGCCGCTTACCAGCTCACCTATTTCCACATCATGTACGTTATCGCCCATTTTTTCGACGGTCCCGACGAATTCATGACCAATCACCATAGGAGGCTTGATTGTCTTTTGGGCCCACTTGTCCCAGTTGAAAATATGAATATCCGTCCCGCAAATCGCGGCCTTGTGGATTTTTATCAGAACATCATTGATACCGATTTCAGGGACCGGCACATCTTCCATCCACACCCCCGGCTCAGGCTTGCTCTTTGCCAATGCTTTCATTGATTAGTCTCCCCTGTTCTGCAATTTCACCTATGAAAAACTTACCACTTTATTTGCTTAAGCTCGCTGGTTTTGTCATGGTCGGTCATATCGGGAGCCAATGCGGTTATCGTTATATAGCCTTCCTCTAAGGATGTTGTATCGGTAGGTGTGCCGTCAATGCGGTGACCGCTGCCGGCCAATTGAAACACGATCTGCCCCTGCTCATTTGTTTGGCAAATGTAATACTCATCGAAGCCCTTGCTTGATTGGGGCACAACTCTTACGCCTTTAGGTTCGCCTTTGGACAATTGTGGTATATTGATATTTATCACATTGCCTTTTTTAACGGGCATAAGCTGTTTGAGGATATTGACGCAGTGGTGTGCCCCCTTTTCGAAATCCATATATTCCTCGAAAGAACAGCTCATCGCCACAGCAGGAATCCCTAAAAATGCGCCCTCCATCGCGGCAGCAACAGTACCGGAGTAATAGACGTTTATTCCCACATTTGCCCCGTTGTTTATGCCGGAAACAACTAAATCTATAGGCCCTTCGTGTAATTGCATAACTGCTAATTTAACGCAGTCGGCGGGTGAGCCCTGGATACTGAA
>CAZIAN010000499.1:0-3848 GCA_964537355.1 uncultured Pirellulales bacterium
CTGACTCACAACAGCTTACCTTGGCACACACACTAAAATGACACCATTTTCATTCACAACAGTGTCTTTAATCACCACAATCACCTTCGTTTTTCAACCAATAACGCGTTTTTAGGTTGAAATCAAGGGGGTAATTTGGTTTTGTAAACCAGTGGTCATTTTCACTAACCGGTGTCACATTTATATCCCTTTTTAAATAGGAATAATGTCGGAGATACAAAGGTCCAATTTAATCACCAAAATCAAGCATTTCCGCAGCTTTTCGTTTTCTGTCCTCGGTCAAATCCGAATACCTCATCGTGGTACGGATGTCCGAATGGCCCAATTGTTCCTTCGCAACAGTAAGGTCTTTGGAAACCTTGATTAGTTGTGTCGCATAGGTATGACGCAGGGAATGGAATTGTGTAACCTCAGGGAAACCGCACTTTTTAGTCAGTCTCATCAAAGCTTTACGCAAACCAGGATTCAAAGGTCCCCCGGACTTACTATGAAAAACTCTGTCATCGTCAGCGGAAGATTTCTTTTTATACTCCTGCAGAAAAGCAGCCAGTTGTTTCGGAATGGCTATGTCTCTTTCCCTTACCTTTTGTCCCGAAGACTTCGGTATCCACCCTCGTTTTCTACGAATGCTAATAATGCATCTATTCGGATCAACGTCGTTCCATTGCAGACTTATTATCTCACCCTCCCTCATGCCGGTATATATAGCGGTCAACAAAACCGGGCGAAACCAATCATTAGCTTCCGCTAGAAGCTTCTTAGCTTCTGTTTCCGTTAAAGCACGGATTTGTTTGCTGTCATCCTCTTTCAGGTAGTCCACAGTTGCCATTAGATTTTTTCCTAGCATGTCCCATTTTACTGCCCTGTTGAGGAAGGTCTTGAGGCTGCCAACCTCGATGTTTGCAGTTCTTTTTTTGATGGGCTTGCCGCTGTTAGGCACTACCTCGTTCAGTCTGAACCTCTGATATGCCTCGATAACTTCAAGCCTTATTTGAGACAGTTTGTTCAGGTATGGTCTCTCCGTGTCAAGGAACCTCGTGAATTGTTTGATAACGCGTTTGTTCCTGTCATGATAAGATGCAGAATGCATAACCTTCGTCTTTTCAAGATATTCATCGAAGAACTTGCGGATAGGATAGTCTTTGTTCAGGAGGCCGACTTCCCCTCTTTCAATACGGGCCTCTATGTCCCCCCTGGCTTTCTCGGCGAGCGTCTTTGATCGCCCGACTTTTTTGCGGACAAACTTCCCGTTGACATAATAGCCGACGTACCAAGTCTTGCCGCGATTGTTCTTTCTACAAAAAGTAAATGCCATAAGATGCTCCCGTAATGCTCCCGTGAACTTCTTATGGCAATTTAGTTGTGCTGTAACCACCTGTCAATAAAAATATTACAAAAAATAGTAAAATGGAGGCGGGGGGATTCGAACCCCCGTCCCGAGATGCTTCAAGGCAAGCGTCTACATGCTTAGTCGCTATATTGTATTCTTCACCTTGCCAAGCGCCAAAACGACAGGCTCCTGGTTCGGCTATTTCGGTTAGGTCTCGCTTTGCCGGCCCGAACAACCGGTTCAGCCAGCCTGCTTAGTGACGCCCTTACCCAATCCACAGGCAAAATCAGGCAGGACGGGCAGCCAATTTAGGCAGCCATGCGCAACTGTGTGTTGTCGCTTAAAAATTAGGTGCCGGAATGATTAGCCAGGCCAACCGGCGTCCTGGGCATGCGACTTGTCCGTCCATCATCCGGTCGAAGCCGTTCGCCCCCATATTCACTTTTCAAATATGTCTTACATCTGGTCCCGCTGAATCGCTCGTAACCATGCCAAGTATTATATCAATTCTTACGCCAAACCACAATACAAGTTTATTTAGAGTATTGTTATATCGGCCTTTTTCTTTATTATTATATTTCCGGATAGACCCAGGGCTTACGATATTCGCGGCTGAGGAGTTTGTTGGCCTCATAGTCGCCGACGATTATTTCCTTCTCGCCGTCCCATTCGACGCTTCTGCCGAGCTTCAACGAGAGCATTCCAAGCAGGCTCATATTCGTGGAACGATGGATTTCCTCGATATCGCAGACTGGGGTAGAGCCGGTTTGGATAGCTTTTAGAAAATCAGCCCACAGCTCAGGGATGTTCTGTTTGTCCGGGTCGTGCAGTGTGGGCTTTTCATTGATGACCTTTTGTCCTCTTCCGGACGGATAGAATGTCCAGCCGTCACGCCAGGCCATGTGGAAAGTACCCTTGGTGCCGTAGAAGTAACAGCCGACAGCTTCCCCTTTTTCAGCATTATTACCGGCGAATTGTCGATGCTCCCAGACGGCGGTGAAGTTCTCGAATTCAAAACTGGCAACCTGATGATCCGGGGAGTCGGTCGTCTGGCCTCGTTCATCATTTACCGGTGGTCCTTTAATGGGACGGCCGCCTGTGGAAAAGACCTTCCTGGGATATTTTTCCTCTGTCCACCAGAGGATTTGATCCATCCAGTGTACGCCCCAGTCGCCTAATGTGCCGTTGGCGTAATCGAGGAACTGACGGAAGCCCTTAGGGTGTATTTTTGTGTTAAACGGCCGCAGTGGCCCGGGCCCGCACCACATATCCCAGTTCATGCCGGCGGGAACTGGTGCATTAGCTCTGGGTTCTTCCGGTCCACCTCCAGAATGAACAAATGCCCTGACCATACCGATTTTTCCGGCCTTGCCCGATTTGAGGAATTCCATACCAGAGACATTGTGGGGTGAGATTCGCCGATGTGTACCGACCTGGACAACTCGACCGGCGGCACGGGCGGCATTTACCATTGCCCGGCCTTCCTTGATGGTATGACCGATAGGCTTTTCTACATAAACATGCGCACCTGCCTTAACGGCCGCGATTGTAATCAGCGGATGCCAGTGGTCCGGCGTGGCAACGATAGCGATGTCAATTTTTTCGCCGTCCAGAAGCTCTCTGAAGTCTTGATACTTTCGGGGCTTGTCGCCTGTTAGCTTTTCAATTTCCGCTGCGGCCGGCTCCAACTGATTGAGGTCAGCATCGCACATAGCGACCATTTTGCACTGGCCGGACTGCATTGCGGTACGGGCGATGTTCATGCCCCACCAGCCGCTGCCGATTAGGGCGGTGCGATATTTTCTACCGGTCTGGGCTCTGAGTATTGTCGGGGCTGACAAAGCCAAGCCGGATATTAGTGAGCTTTTGAGAAATGTGCGACGGTTAATTGACATGATAATATCTCCTCTCGTTCTGAAACAGTCATAAAAAAGCTGGTTTTTTATATTGATATGGGCAGTTTTGTACGTTTTTTGGCAACCGCCGACTTTTTATCCAATTTAACAATCTACCGTCATAAGTCAAGAGAAAAACCAACTCAGGCAACCATACCTTTGACAATTGGGTTTGTTTTGGGTTCACTCTCAACAAGGTTGAATCGTCTAAAATTGGGTAAAAATACGGGCTTTTGTATGAGATGTGTCCAGCCATCATACTTTTTAAGCAGACTCTGACTGCCTGCTTCCCGGTAAAACATAGTTTTTTACACATCAGCCAGATCCAATCGGAATGGGTTATAATCGATGAATCTTTTCAAGGATTTCGTGGAAGAGGGATCTCGACACGAGTACATCTGTTATTTGAAACGTTACATAGTGGGCATGGCTTTCTGTCTTGCTTGACCTTTCTGTAAGGGCTTTCCCTCTCAGAAGAATGCGGAGTTTCACCTACAGTAAAAACAGATACACCCCCGATTTGCAAAAATTTAATTTATGTTATTATTAAGTACCTAAATACTCTTTATTGTAATAATTTGGAGGCGTGAGACAACCTGCCGCCTCTTATTAAAGGAGTCTAA
>CAZIAN010000500.1:0-3840 GCA_964537355.1 uncultured Pirellulales bacterium
CCGGGACACAAGACAAAGCGTTAGATTGGGACGGCACTCATAAAGTATACAACGAAAATTTACTGCTTCCGAGACGGACGAACTTGGTCGAATTACCATACGAACACTACCCACTCATTCTAATGACTTCGCCAGACCACCTTTCCTATCAGGCCCTCTTGAAAGTTATGGACAAATAACCATCATTGGATAAGAACTTCTGATGCTTTCTCCCAGTAGGGTATTCTTATTCTGGTCAATCTTGATTGTAACCGGCCTATGGTCGGAAACTCGAAATACGAAGCTCGAAATCTGAAACAAAAAAAGGATGACCCATCAATGAATTGATGGGCTAAATATCAGGGCAAACACATGGGATTGCCCCTACATCAAAAAAGCCCTGTCCGGAGACAGGGCTTTTAATATCAAGAACAGTTAAGCCGACAGCCCCCAACCCCCGGCAGACAAGCAGGTAGGCACACACCGAGGGTAAACTCAAAAGCAAGTGAGCGCACATTCCCCTGTTTTGCGTCAAGTTAGAAGCACCCGGGGATAAACTCGAGACAAGTTCTGAGGAGGCAAGGCAGAGCGGCTTGAAGGGATGGAACTGCGGGCTTTGCGGAAACTGTTAGATGAGGTGGACCCGAAGCAGGAATGGGGAGGATTGAAAAAGGTATTGACGCCGGAAGGACATTATTTGTGGCTTTGTAAAGAACATGCGGAGGAGTATAAGAAGTAAAGAAGGGCTTTTGCGAAGTGGTGGAGTGACGAAAATGAGTGTAACCTATTATTTGAATTAAGACAGGCGATTGTTAGAGTGGCATGGTAAGATGTAAATGAGAAATTCAGGTTGAAATGGTACAGATCATTCAGGTAGAATAACGTGTTACGGTGTGTAGGACTACCGTTTGTGAAGACATCCGGGAAATTCCGGTTATATCTATCTTAAATGGAAAGGCATTTCATGATGAAGAGAAGAAAAAGCATCATTTGGTCGTTGGCTGTTGCGGCCGCCATTTTAAGACTCGGGATAGTTGCCAGTACATTGCTGAGCGGCAGTACGGCCCTGGCAGATCAGAAGGCAAGCTCTGAGGTGCCGGTTACAATCGCGCCGATCAAAGCACCGTTCGAGATGCCACAGCTCAAGCGGCCTTCGTTTCCCAAGCGAACATTCGATATCCGTGACTACGGAGCCGTTCAGTGTAAGTGGGAGGATGACGAAAAGCACAAGAGCACCGAAGCGATCCATAAAGCCATAATCGCCTGCCACGAGAGTGGCGGCGGTAAGGTGCTTATCCCCAAAGGCGATTGGCTGACCGGTGCTATCCGTCTTCAAAGCAATGTGAATCTGCATGTCGCCGAAGGCGCCGTTGTCCATTTCAGCAATGATCCGGAGGATTATCTGCCTGTGGTCCACGTACGCTGCGAAGGCGTGGAGGCTTACAACTACTCACCTCTGATCTACGCGCCACTTGTCGAAAACATTGCTATCACCGGCCGGGGCACTCTCCATGGTCACGGCCGTTGGTGGTGGCGCTGGGCCAAAAACAATGATAGAGGTAATCGTGTTGAAGCATCCAAAGTGCCACTGGAAGAACGCCGTTACGGTAAAGGCGGCGGACGAGAAGGAATGCGCCCAACTTTTATCGTGCCATGGAAGGCCAAAAACATTCTCATCGAGGGGATCACACTTGAGGAATCCCCAATGTGGAACGTTCACCCGGTTTACAGTGAGAACATTATCGTTCGCGGGATAACCGTACATAGTCTTGAGTCGCCCAACGGCGATGGGATTGTGCCCGATTCCTGCAAGAACGTATTGATTGAGTACAACCATTTAGAGACCGGGGATGACGCTGTGGTCATTAAGTCCGGCCTTAACGAGGATGGGCTGAAGATTGGCATTGCCAGTGAAAACATTGTGGTTCGCAATTTCACGGCTCGTGACGTCCGTACCGGCAGCGGTGGGATCGTTTTCGGCAGTGAGACCTCCGGCGGTATTCGTAATATCTACGTGCATGATGCCTACTTCGACGGCTGTGATCGCGGCATTCGCTTCAAGACCACGCGCGGCCGCGGCAATGTCATCGAAAACATCTACATTGAGAAGGTAGAGATGAGGAACATCGAGGCACAGGCCATTAACTTCAATTCGTACTACGAACGCGAGGCCACCGGCAAATCGCCCTTGTTCCGCAATGTTTACATCGACAATATTCGTGTCAATGGCGCCAATACCGCAATCGAAATGATCGGTTTGCCCGAAAAGTGGCTGGAAAACATCAATGTCAAAAATGCAGTATTCGAAAACGTGCGGAACGGCGCTATAGCCCATCGGGTCAAGGAGCTTATTCTGGAAAATGTTTCCATAACATCAAGTGGACGTCCGATTGCGCTTGATGATGTGTTTGAGGCAACGATAAAGAATGTAAACCTTTCCGGGCAGCGTCCCCCTCTCCTCGTCAGCGGTTCTGAGAGTGGCGCGATTACTGTCGAGGGTCTTAACCCTGACCAAGTGGAATGTGCAAAGAACGTACCGCGCAGGGCTGTCACTGTCGGGGGGGCGAAACGGCCCTGATACACCCAAAATGGTCCCTGTTTTTTGTGTTGTAAAATGCCAGAATTTTTCGAAAGGCGGGATAGTAATACGAGCAATCAACTTAATTGCTGGGTTCGTAGCCGAGGTTCCCCCAGGCCGCTTTCTGGACTGCGTGCAAATCCACGTTCCACGGCTGTGCGCTATCGACTGTCTGAGTACCTGTTGCTTCGGCAAGCTTCACTGTGCGCGGGTCTCTCCATTTCCAGTGGTCACTATGTCCGTCGGCAAATGAGAAATTAGTACCGTCCCCATGCCGAACCGTCGGGCGGTCCCACCAGCTTTCCTGGTCATAGTACACAGTCCAACTGTCTGGCGATATCCTGCCTTCGTCAATAAACACGAACCGCTCTCCCGGCCTGCGTATCTGATTTAACCGCTTAATCATCAAGTCCTTAGTTCCCGGTATACTCGTTGCGCCGTTCATCGCATCAACTATCGCGTATGTCAGCACTTCTCCACGAATCCCCGTAGGACATTTGTAAATATCGACATCTTCACAGTATTCATAGAGTATCCCCTCTTTCAGGTGTTCGCGCAGCTCTTCAACGGTGCCTTCAACCTGCCAACGCGCGCCGATCCAGGCCGGCTCGCCCGGTCGTGAGAAGAAAGTGCTCCCATTAACGATTTTATCATCGTTCTCATAGGCGTACATTAACCATGCAAAAGTCAACTGCTTGACATTGCTCAAGCACGAGGCACGCTGCCCCTGCTCTTTGGCGCGTTGAAGAGCAGGCATCAGAATCGCCATAAGAATAGCAATGATAGATATAACGACCAATAACTCGATGAGTGTGAAACCGTTTCGCAGAACCATGTCTCGCCTCCTTCACCTATGGCAAAATACACATTTCTTCTTCATCGCTTACACGCGATTATGTGTTCATGCTCTGAAGCCTACCTGCTGGATAACCAACAAGTGAACTATATAATTATACACTCTACTGGCTATAGAGCCAATAAGAATCAGACATTTTGGAGTTATGAATTTATCAAAGAATCCTGACATTTTTACAGTTAGCGGGAAGAGTGACTTGTGGTATCATTCCGGAAAGCCGTTCGCCTACACTCCATACGAGCATTATTAATTCTCACACACTTTTTATAAATGGAGCGGAAATTAATGTTGACATTCGCAAGCTAATGTATAAAACGATTCAAAAGAAATTGACTCTTACCACGCTTCAGCAATAACCATTAAAGAGGATGATAAACATGAAAACAATCGTGCCAAAACATGCCGTCATTAGCGCATTTCTCGGCCA
>CAZIAN010000501.1:0-3820 GCA_964537355.1 uncultured Pirellulales bacterium
CACGGGCCGTTTCTAATCGACAACAATCTCTTTCTTTCCGGCCGTTCGTTGTTGGACATGTCCCAAGGCGGGGCGTACGTGCATAATTTGTTCGCCGGCCGCATTACACAACGGCCTGAATTGCGACGTGAGACTCCGTTCCACAAGGCGCACAGCGTTGAGGTGGCAGGTCTTAGGAAAATCCAGGGCGGCGACGACCGGTTCTATAACAACGTGATTATCCAGCCGAGCGGTTTGGACGGATATGACAAGGCAACGCTGCCGGTGCAGATAGAAGGTAATGTTTACTATAACGGAGCCAAGCCCTACTTTAAGGAAACAAATTACATTGAGAAGTCAGACTTTAATCCGGAGGTCAAGGTTGTTCAAAAAGAGAGAAGTGTGTTTCTTTACATTATGCTGGATGATTCTTTTAATGCTTTAGATAATCAATTGGTGACAACATCGCTTTTAGGCCGGGCCAAAACGCCAAACGCAGCCTATGAGAATCCCGATGGAACGCCCTTGAAAATCGATACTGATTATTTCGGCAAAAAGAGAAGCGAGGCGCATCCTTCGGCAGGCCCTTTTGAGAATCCGGGAGAGGGGAAACTCGCACTAAAAGTATGGTAAAGTTTATAAACGCAGAGATGGACACGCACACATTGCCCTAACTCACCTCGATATCTCCACGTCCAAAATCTTCCGGGGATTATCTATCCATTGACGTTTAGTGTAATCATATGGAATCGCAATTAGTCGATTCGACGTGATTCGAATCACTGTCACTTCCGTCCAGGCTGAATTCACAGATGGAAGCTGTACAAAATTCACACCCCGATAAGGAGTCACTACTGCCTTATGATAATGCCCGCCCAAGACCATAATCACATTAGCATCGCCCATGGCATCTACAAAGGCGTCTCGATTGGTCATCGCATCGAAACATAAATGCGTTGCCACAACAATAGGCGTTCCTTGAGGTATGGTTGCCAATTTTTTCGGAACAAGGGCGGGCGAATAATGCCTGTGTAGATTTTTCCTTATAAAATCCATCGCTTCGGTCGTTACATCCTGCGCCGGATTCCCCAAACTTTCATCGTATGCTGAAAAAGGACACACAAAATGAATCCCGCCCTGATCGAACGTATAGCTCAGGTCACCATAACGTCTTTTGAACCATTCTTTCATAATCGGCGGTGCTCCCTCGACACCATCGGCCCCGGCCTCATCATGATTGCCGAGTATTTCATAACTGGGATACCTCAATCTTTTTGTAATCAGATCCTCATAAGTCTTTTTTGCCTGATGCGTTGGCCAGTCAGTAATATCCCCACAATTAAATACAAAGGTTGGTGTATCAACAACGCCGCCAATATTTTTTGGATACGCCTTGCCCGGCAATAGATTCATAGCATCAATGGCCGGCCATAACTTGCTCCCATCGCCATGGACCGGTATATGAGTATCCGACCAGCCGAAAAAGGTTAACGGTTTTCCCGTGGCCTGTTTACCCTTGCCATCTTTCTGTGCGCCTTGTAGCCTTTTTGGCAGTGCCATTGAAGTTGCTCCTACGCCCATAAGCCGCAACATATCTCGCCGTGTAAAACCAATACTCATCGCAATCTCCTTTTCAAAACCTTCTTATTAGTGCACCATGATACTTTCGGTACCTTCAAGGTGTATTTCATAGCACGAGATTATCACAAATCCTTAATATTTCAAGGAATAACACTATGAGAAGATACAAGCTACCACCTTCGTCCGGCCCTCGTAGTGCGAGCAGAACAGCGGATCGATTTCATATATTTGTTTGATGAAGAGGAATGTTTTGTTGGTTTCTTATTTAGCAATATTATTGTATTATTTACATAATGGAATTAATGAGAAGATGGTACTGTTATGGAGGTATGATAATGAAGAGACGTGAATTTTTGGGCAAGATGATTGGGACTTCTTTGGCTGTCTTATCTCATGAAAGAATATCGAAAGGTCAGGAGAACGGCTTTGAAGAACGCGCAAGAGAATATCTCCGCTCGATTATACCAGGCCGCCAGAGGGTCGAAGACTTTATCACGGGCGAATACGGTCCCAGAGATAAACGCCCCGGCGAGATTTTTCAATACGATTCCGAGCTGGGCTGGGTCCATCATGAGGCGATAGGCAGTACCGGTGTCGATGGTTCCAAGGTGTTCTATAGCTATGAATCCGACGGAGCCCGAAAAGTTATTAACTTTCCCGACAAACCCAGCCGTATTCGTACTTATGGTAATAGTTTCACACATTGCAGCCAGGCAAATAATAATGAAACGTGGGAAGAATACCTGGCGGCCCACATTCAAGAACCTGTTCGTAACTACGGAGTCGGCGGTCATAGTGTCTATCAGGCCTACAGAAGAATGCTGAAGGTCGAAAAGCAAATTTCAGGCGGATATATCATCCTTAATATATGGGATGACGATCACTACCGTAACCTCGATGCATGGCGGAGCATCCGCTTTGGTTATGGTTCAAGATGCGGATTTACACTGCCGCATTTAAGGGTGGATGTGGCGAGGGGCCGGTGTAAACAGATTGAGAACATCTCGAAGAGGCCTAAAGATCTTTACAAACTTTGTGACGAAGATTACCTGTGGCGAACCTTCAAAGATGACCCAATCCTGAAGATGGTGATGGCCGCACGCAAGGGCGGCAGGAATATTTCAGAGACACTCATAAATCCTGTGGCGGTTACGTTTGGAATTCCTGACGAAAAGATAGCAGATACAGAGACAGCGAAAAAAATCAAAAAGATCCATACCGAAGCGGCCTTGTTTGCAACAAAAAACGTTGTCACCTGGGCGGAGGAGTTTGCCGGAAATACAGGCAAAAAACTAATGATCATACTTACCTTTGGCCGAGGCAATGTAGCGAAACATTTGGCTGGAGAGCCCGGTTTTGACCAGAGTTTTGTTGACTGGTTAAAAGATAAACCTTTTCCAGTCATTGATATGCGGGATGCTTTCGCCGCAGATTACAAAAAATACAGGGTAGATATTGGTCAGTACCTTGCGCCTTTTTATAACGGGCATCATACCCCCAGGGGGAATTTCTTTACTGCCTGGGCAATCAAAGACAGGGTGATTCAGTGGCTAAATCCGAAACCCCTGCCTTATCGTTAAGTTGTATTAAACGAATATGGCCGGTGAGGATAAAACGACAAATAGTTGTTTTTCTTAAAGAAATTTAGTACCATATTGATATGCGACAACTTGTCTGTGTAACCAAGTGTTCTATCGAAAAATAAAGTAGTCATATTAAACCGAGAATATATAATGAGAAGCATATCCTGGCTGCTCACATCCATGGGCATCATAACCTTGCTGACAGCCAATGTGTCCCGGGGTGATGATTGGCCAACATATAACCACGACAAAGCAAGAAGCGGTATAACTTCGGAACAATTGCCTGTAACGCTTTCTGAATGCTGGCGGTTCCAAGCTAAGGATCCGCCTGAGCCTGCCTGGCCGCCTCCAGCGGCGCAGGACTTCTGGCACAATCACAACCAATTAAGAGCAACTGTAATTTACGACCGTGCCTTTCATGCGGTGGCGGTTCGTGACGCAGTTTATTTTGCTTCCTCCGCCGACTTCAGCATTTACGCTCTTGATGCCAAAACCGGGAAAGTGCGATGGGTGTTCTTCACTGGCGGACCTGTAAGACTGGCTCCTGTTGTAGTTGGAAACAGACTTTATGTCGGTTCTGACGATGGCTGTGTATATTGCCTTTCTACCGACAACGGCTCATTGATTTGGAAATTTGAGGTTGCTGCTGAAAACAGCATGGTGCCGGGCAATGGACG
>CAZIAN010000502.1:0-3811 GCA_964537355.1 uncultured Pirellulales bacterium
GCTCCTGGGGCTCTTTGGAATTTGAAGGCCTTGAGGGCCAGGCAATACCTTATGGGCAAATGCTCGATGAGCTGAAGGAAACTGGCTACGGAGGAACTGAATTGGGCGACTGGGGTTATATGCCGACAAAGCCCGAGCAGTTACACAATGAGTTGGCCAATCGAGGATTGGTTATGCTTGGTGCATTTGTTCCTGTGGCACTTAAAAATGCCGATGCTCACAAAGCTGGTATTGCTGAATCATTAAAGATTGCCCGCTTGTTGGCTGATGTCGCCGAAAAGGGCGGCTATGAACAATTACCATTTCTGGCGCTTGCCGATGATAATGGAACAGATGCGGTTCGGACAAAAAATGCCGGGCGAACAAATCATGAAATGAGCCTGTCCGATGAGCAGTGGAAGGTGTTTGCCCGCGGCGCCGAAGATATTGCTCGGGCAGTGAAGTCCCAAACCGGTCTGCGTACCGTGTTTCATCATCATTGCGGCGGATTTATTGAAAGGCCTGATGAGGTTGCCCGTTTACTTGAAATGACCGATTCGGATTTATTGGGGCTTGTGCTTGACACGGGTCACTATACTTATGGTTGCGGAAAAAACGACCCAAAGGCTGCCCTTGATGCCTTCGAACTTTTTGCCGAGCGTATCTGGTATGTACACTTTAAGGATTGTCAGCCGCAAATCGCCGACAGCGCACGCGATGAAGGTTGGGATTATTTTGAGGCTGTTCGGCGAGGTGTGTTCTGTGAGCTTGGACAGGGTTGTGTTGATTTTCCGGCGGTGCTGAGCTGGTTAAGGCAGCATGATTATGACGGCTGGATTGTTGTTGAGCAGGATGTTCTGCCGGGGATGGGCTCGCCGAAGGAAAGTGCCCGGCGAAACCGTGAATATCTGTGGGCGCACGGAGTTTAACAAAGGAGATTTGCAGCGATGGCAATGACCATTGGTAAGTGGCGGAGGTTACAGCAGACAGCCGGCCCGAGGGGTACTTTTTACATAGTAGCGATCGACCACCGGGGTCCGCTTCGTCATTCACTGGAAATCGAATCACCTAAGGGCAAAACGAATGAAGCATTGACATCTCTTAAAAAAGATATTGTTCGTCATTTAGCACCGGCGACATCGGCAGTTCTGCTGGACCCGGAAACTGCCGCCGGTCAGTGTGTGGACGATGGTTCACTGCCGGCCAATACCGGATTAATTGTCGCTTTGGATTCCGGCTCGACCGGCGATCCGTTAAATCGTACGACCGGCATTGTTGAGAACTGGTCGGTTGAAAAGACTGTTCGCATGGGGGCATCGGGTGTAAAAATGCTGCTTTATTATAATCCGCAGGCCCCCCAGGCCGGCGAAAGGGAGAACCTTGTCCGGAAGGTGGCCCGGGAGTGCATGCAATATGACATACCATTTTTTCTTGAACCTTTATCTTACGCCTCTGACGATCAGAACAAGTCCTTACCGCCGGAACAAAGACGCCAGGTGGTAATTGAAACAGCGCGGCGTCTTGTTCCTTTGGGTATTGATATTCTCAAAGCGGAATTTCCTGTGGATGTCAGCGCCGAGCCGGATGAAAATATCTGGCGCGATGCCTGCCAGGAGTTGACCGATGCAAGCGAGGTTCCGTGGGTATTATTGTCGGCGGGTGTTTCTTATGAAACTTTTATTAAGCAGGTCCGCGTTGCCTGTAACGCCGGAGCGAGCGGTGTAATGGCCGGCCGGGCTGTCTGGAAAGAGGCGGTGACATTAGACGTTGCTGCGCGAAATAATTTTTTAAAGAGCGTAGGATATGAGCGAATGCAGGGATTAAAATCGCTTTGTGAGCAACTGGGTCGGCCCTTTACTGAAGTTTATGATCCTCCTGAATTAAGTTACGATTGGTATGTTGGGTAGCCAGTGTCACTTTTAGTGAGATTGGCACAAAATATTCATTTTCTGTTCTTTTTTTCGCCGGGCTTCTTGTTTGCTGAGTTCTTATACCACTTCTCCCACAGAGCTTCGAGCTGGACTACTTTTTCCGGATACTTTTTATTCAGATTTGTAAGTTCTACCGGGTCGGCTTCTATGTCATAAAGCTCCCACGGCTCCTTGTCCATCCTTACAAGTTTCCATTTTTCCTGCCGCACGGCGCAGCCATGTGCGAATTTCCAGAACAGAGCTTCGTGGCTTTTACGCTGTTGTCCCCGGAGGATTGGAACCATGCTTTTCCCATCGGCCGGGTTGATACGCCGGCCATTATAAGTTTTTGGATATTTAACGCTTGCGGCTTCCAGGACTGTTGGCAGAATGTCCATAACATGACATACCTGGCGGGTGATTTGTCCACCATTGCCGATAACCTGGGGCCACTGAACTATTAGCGGCACACATATACCCCCTTCGTGGTCGTATTGCTTGAACATGCGAAACGGCGTGTTGCTTGCGTTGGCCCAACCGTATCCATAGCTTTGCCAGGTGTCTTCGGCCCCCGGCATTATATCCGGGCGGTTGCCGGTTTTGATTTTACGGCCATCCCGGGTCTGTTTATTTAGAAACGCCCCGGTGCGCGACTCTTTGTACTCCACGTGGCAGCCGCCGTTATCCACAAGTACCATAATCAGCGTGTTGTCCAGCCGGTTTGTTTCCTTTAGGGCGTTGAGAATCTGCCCTATATCTTTGTCCATGCGGCTTATTTGAGCGGCGTAAACCTCCATTCGACGCTGCTGCCATTGCTTGTGTTTTTCATCTTTCCATGCCGGCACATTCGGATGCCGCGGCGAAAGCGGAGTATCGGGTTTGACGATACCTATCTTCTTCATACGTTCGAGCCGCTGTTGGCGAAGTCTGTCCCAGCCCATGGCGTACCGGCCCTTTTGTTTTTCGATATCTTCAGGTAAAGCATGAAGGGGCCAGTGTGCGGCGGTGTATGCCGTGTAGAGAAAAAGCGGTGTTTCTTTCGGGGTCTCCTTTATATACTGCACGGCGTTTTCACTGATAGCGTCGGTATAGTAGAAGTCTTTATTATTTTTCCACTGGTCTTCAGCCGGCTTGCCGTCACGGCTCAGAGTCAGCGGGGCGAAGAAACTGCCGCATCCCTGGGGAGTTCCAAAGAAATTATCGAAGCCGCGTTCGAGTGGTGCTTTTCTGTTGAGTATCGGCTCGCCCACGTTGTGCCACTTGCCGACGGCACAGGTTCGGTAGCCGGCTTTCAAAAGAGCCTCGGCGATTGTAACGTTTCTGCCGCTGTTGTATCCGCGAATGTGATACTGACCCGTCAGCAGGGCGACCCGTGTGGGAGCGCACATACTTTCGCTGTGGAACTGGGTAAATCGAATGCCGCCGGCGGCGATTCTGTCGATATGCGGTGTTTGAATTTCGCCGCCGTAGCAGCCGAAATCAGAGTAGCCGATGTCGTCGCCAATGATAATGACGATGTTTGTTTGCCTGCGTCTGTCTGAAGCCATTGTCAGCCGGGATGCCATTAGAGCGGCGGTGCTTACTCCCATCGTCTTTAAGAAATCTCGTCTTGTGAACATAGAAGTGGTTCTCCATAGGTATTTTGCCGGTGTTCTTCTTTCCCTAAGATTATATACTGTCTTTCTCGCAAATACGAGCAAATTGGCACCCTTAAGGGCGGTTAATTGGGTTTGATTGGGTTTGTTTTGGGTTTGAATTGGGTTAAATTGGCTTTGTATTGGCTTAAATTGGGTTTGTTTTGGCTTTGTTTTTCCACCCTGCCAAGTGCTAAAATTTACATATCTCATTGTTACATAAGTGTTTATGCTCATTTTGTCATTTCCTAAATTGGGTTTGTTTTGCATAAAAAGCTTATAAATTCG
>CAZIAN010000503.1:0-3808 GCA_964537355.1 uncultured Pirellulales bacterium
GACGGATGATCCGGGAGGAGAAAACCAACCATGATGCCAAATATATCATTCTCTACATATGGGGGGACGACCACATCAGAAGCCTATTGCGATGCCGGTATATGTTAATAAAGGGGTGGAACCTACAAACAAACCGGACAGAAGGCATAGGTAGAATGTTTCATGGAAATTTCTGGTCGAACGTAGAAATGGATTTTGAAACAGGTAAACTCGTAGAAAAGGACAACTTATTACAAGACCGACAATCATTATATAAGATGACCGACCCTGACTGGATGTATGAGACCCTCAAGAGTGATTTGGCCCTGCAAATGTACCTGTATAAAAACAATCAAATTAAGGACATCCCTGTTGAAACATTAAAGAAATTAAGCAAACACTTAGGGCGCCAAATAAACTTCGACGGCAAGGACTTACGCTCTTCAGTGGCTACGCTGCTGGATGAATATGCCTTCGAAGCTACAAAATATATCCTGGCCAAAGCCGACGAATTTGTTTCTGCAAACAACAAAGAATTGATGGTCATAATATTTGATCCCTATAGGGTGACGAAGCAGCTTCTACAAGGGGGAAAAAGATATGACCGGGAAATTGTAGATTTTCTGAAAGAAAGTGATATCAACTACATTGACATGAATCTTGTGCATGTCGAGGATTTCAAGAGCTTTAACCTGAGCATCAATGACTACTTCAAGCGATACTTCATTGGCCATTACAGTCCTGCCGGGAATCATTTTTTCGCTTATTCGATAAAAGACAGGATTGTCGAATGGTTAGACCCGAAACCAATAACCTATCAAGACAGCACAAGGAAAATGATAGAGTTTAAAGAATATTTACAAGATTATTGAACTAAGCCGTATTTCAGAATGACAACCAGATAACCGGTAAATCACTAATTACCAGGTCCGGAGACTCGAACTATCACCACGGTACAGCTTTTCGATATCCCTTGCAACAATCTCAGCAATAATCAGACCTTTTTCCGACAATTTCGGCGCCGGCTGCCTGATAGCACTACAGGTTGATTCAATCCGGGGCTGCCGGTCCGGAGCTTTTGTTTTTTGACCGGGAGCTTTTCTTCTTATCGCAGTAATTTTCCGCTGCTCGGCCATAATCTGCTCAGCTAAGTCAAATTTCGGTATTTCATTTACTTCCTTAACTACATCACCAATTTCAGTTGCACTGGTCTCAGCGTGCTGCGGGCGACTTGCGGAAAGTGAGGGAGTCGCCTCTTTAAAAGTCTGTTTCTGCACGTCTTGAGATGAAATATTTTTTTTCCGGCCAGATTCCGTTATTGGCAAATCCTGTGCACGAAGTTTTTCTTTATTATACGGTGGTACTATATCCTGTGCACGAAGGACATCGGTATCATCTTGTTGATTAATATCAGTATCGCTCACTAAAACTGCCTTTTCAAAAATCCGTAAACTTTATTATAAACGTTTCACATAAACGTAATAAGCACCGCGTGAGTTGCCCCTGTTATCCATAAACCACGTCTGCAGGCGCGTTTTGCCAGCTTTGAGCCGCAAATCGAAGGTTACGCCGCGGGCATTTATAGAAACAGGAACGGTCATATCCTGATCAGCGATTGTTAACCTCGCCTCAGCAGCGGTAATAGCCTTACCGCCGGGAATCGCCTCGTTAATGCCCACATCCAGCTCTTTCGGCCAGCGTCTTAGTTCGAACTGATACCTGCCATCACGGGCAATCTCCACCGCCCAGAAGCCGTTGGCCTGCATTCCGTTGCGGACGGCACCCTGGTTCCACGGCACTTCCTCGGCATGCCAGTCGTGTGACATCAGGCGCGTAGGATTCTGTTTGTCCGAGCCGAGGATAGTTTCGCAATATTCATCGAAACGCTCTGAGACATCTTCCCACCAGTCTTCATAAGCCTTGCGAAGTTTTTCGACTGCCTGCGGGTTCCTGTCGGCGATATCGTTTTTTTGGATCGGGTCGGCTTTTATATCGTACAATTCCTTGCCGTTTATCAGCCGCCACTTGTCCGTCATAACCGCGCTCTTACGCCACTTTTGGGGATGTTCAATTCGCTGCGAATCGGTAATCAACGTACGCTCCGGCCAGTCCTTGTCCTGGCGTCTTAAAAGCCGAACAATACTGTCGCCGTCGAACTTCACCCCACGGGGTTTCATTAATCCGCACAACTCAATTAGTGTCGGCAGTAAATCGATATGAGCCGTGAGGCGGTCAATGTCAATACCACCAGTCAGATCGCCATTGGGCCAGCGGATAAAACACGGTACCCGATGACCACCTTCATACTCCGAGCCTTTTTTGCCGCGCATTCCACCGGCATAGCTGCCGGAGGTCCCGTTGTCGGTCATAAAGATAAGTATAGTGTTCTCTTCCAGGCCCAGCTCTTTAAGGCGGCGCATAAGCCGGCCCATATTCTCGTCGATGTTCGTAATCATACCGTAAAAATTGGCCTGATTTTTCTCGACACCTTTATCCCTGTAAGGCTTGCTGTATTTGTCCGCGACATTGTATGGTCCGTGCGCCGCATTGGTCGGAATGTAACAGAAGAACGGGCGTTTTCTATTGTCTTCGATAAATTTCATTGCCCCGTCAAACCATATATCGGTGCAGTAACCTTCAAATTTTTCCGGCCTGCCATTGTGGAAGTATGTATCGTCAAAGTAATCATTACCCCAATAGTCGGGCCCCTGCCCAACTCCGCCTCCGCCATTTATCAATACCTCGCCGAATCCCCTGTCCTGCGGCCGGAACGGGTAGTTGTCACCCAAATGCCATTTACCGAATATAGCTGTGCGATAGCTGCTCGCCGAGAAAACATCGGCTATTGTCACCTCGTCTTTGCGCAGAAGTGACCGGCCCATAATGGTGTGCCATACTCCTGTCCTGTTGCAGTAGTGTCCCGTCATCAGCGCTGCACGGGTGGGTGAACAGGTCGGACTCACATGAAAGTCGGTCAGCCGGATACTCTGTGTATATAGCCTGTCCAGATTAGGCGTTTGAATAACAGGGTTGCCGTGACAGGCCAAATCGCCATAACCCTGGTCGTCGGTCATGACTAAAACGACGTTCGGACGTTTTATTTCGGCTGCATTTATCTGACCCATACCCCCGCAGCCCGGCAATATCGATAGTGTTGCACTCGAAGCTGCTGCAAAACCGACAGTTTTAAGAAACTGCCTTCTTGATTGATTGTCCATATCCTTTCCTCCCTGTCATTTGTTATTTTCCGCAGGCCCAATAGAAAGCTGTGTAAAATCCCCCGGCTTAAACTGCTCTATCAGAACATTAACATCGTCAACAGTAACGGCCTTAATCGCATTGACGTCTTCTTCGACAGTACGATACTTCTCCAGATACAACCAGTTCGAGCCCAAGTCGCCCAGCCGGCCCATCGGAAGCTCATTTTTAAGAACTAATGAGCTCAGTACCTTGTTCTTTGCCTTCCTTAATTCATCTTCGGTTATGCCGTCCAGGGACAAACTTCGGAAAATACCGCTGACGGTATCGAGCACTTTAGTAACATTGCCGGCGCTGCAGCGGATATAACTGTAAAACGCCCCTGTGCCGTCCATAGGCCCGAACTGCATTGATGCCGCTTCCGCTAATGCCTTGTCAACCAGCTCCCAGAAAAACCTCGACCCGACATTATCACCGACGATTACCCCTAAAAGAGACGCGGCAAACCTCCTCGGGTCCTGAGCGGACAGGCCGGAACTCATCAGGCATATATGCTCGCGAGACAGGTTTGATTTTTCGGTTCTCATTTTCTTTTTGCTGCCGTCATAGTGCTCCAGCTTTCTTTCGACAG
>CAZIAN010000504.1:0-3803 GCA_964537355.1 uncultured Pirellulales bacterium
CCCCTGATCCAACAGGGCAAAGGCAAAAAAGTCCTTCACGGTACCTGAATCTGTAAAACCGTTGGTCCCGATTAAATACAACTCAGACTTTAAGGAGTAGGTAAAATTATCAACCGAAAAATCATTACTTTCGTTTGTCTGGCTATGCAGCTTATGTTCCTTCTATCAGATGCAGCTTTAGCTGAAAACTGGCCCGGCTGGCGCGGGCCGCGAGGAGACGGTACCAGCAATGAAAAAAATGTGCCCGTCAAATGGAACGCAACTCAGAACGTCGTCTGGAAAACTCCTGTCCCCGGCAAAGGACATGCTTCACCGATTGTCTGGGAAAGGCATATCTTTGTAGTAACCGCCGGTGAAGAACAAAAGCAGCGCATACTACTGTGCCTGGACCTTAATGACGGCAAAATACTCTGGCAGCGTGTAGTCCTTGAAGCTCCGCTGGAACGAATTAATCGCCTCAACAGCTATGCATCTTCAACGCCCGCGACAGATGGCGAGAGGGTGTATGTAAGTTTTCTCGACGTCGATAAGATGTTCATAGCAGCTTATGACTTTGATGGTAATAATATCTGGGAGGTCCGCCCCGGTGCGTTTGCAAGTATGCACGGATATTGTTCGAGCCCGGTCATCTGGAAAGACAAGCTCATCGTCAACGGCGACCACGATGGCCCCTCGTACATCGTCGCCCTGGATCGCACAACTGGAAAAACCATTTGGAAGACTCCCCGCCCCAACAAAACACGAAGCTACTGCACCCCGATTATCCGGCAAATTGACGGACGCAACCAGATGGTTCTTTCAGGAACCTTGTGCGTTGCCAGTTATGATCCCGACACTGGCCGGCAGCACTGGATCATTGACGGGCCGACCGAACAGTTCGTTGCATCGATAGTCTATAACGGAGAGCTGCTGTTTATGACATGCGGTTTTCCCAAACATTTTATGCAGGCGATTCGCCCGGACGGACATGGCAACGTAACCGATACGCATGTTCTTTGGCAGAAGGACAAAGACTGTTCATACGTGCCAAGTCCGATTGCCTTTGGTCCGTACTTTCTAATCGTATCGGATCCGGGAATTGCAACATGCTTCGAGGCAAAAACCGGTAAAAGCCTCTGGCGGGAAAAATTGGGCCGGCACTATAGTGCTTCTCTGGTATCGGCTGACGGTTTGGTGTACTTCTTGTCCGACCAAGGTGTTATGACAGTCGTCAAACCGTCTCAGGCCCTTGATATCGTTGCTCGCAATGAGTTGGGAGAAAATACCTACGCCTCACCGGCTATCAGCAATGGTCAGATTTTCATAAGAGCAGATAAAAACCTGTATTGCATCGGCGCCGATAAACATTGATATTCCACTATTATTGCTTGCAAAAGCATAACTCAAAAAGTAAAATAATAGTGCATACTTGATAATATCGATGAGTATCCGGCCGCAAATAAAAATTTAGTGAGGAGTTATTCCGATGCGAAAAAAAGGATTCACACTAATTGAACTGTTGGTCGTAATCGCCATTATTGCCGTGCTTATGGCAATCCTCATGCCCGCCCTTAATAAGGCCAGAGAACAGGGGCAGCGGATAGTTTGTAAATCGAATTTGAAAAATTATACACTTGCGACACAAATGTATGCCGATGATAATGACGACAGGTTTTGTATACCGGAAAGTTGTTACTTTTCACAGACAGCGGCCTATCCGGTGGAGACGGGACTTATCAGCTACATCCACCTTCGCTGGTGCAATGGTGACCTGTACCTTAAAGAACATCCGGAATACGCCAGTACATTCTTCTCCTATTTACAAAATGCAAAAGCCTTCATCTGCCCGACTTTTAAACGCATAGCTGCAAGAGCTTCTCAGGACCACTTTTACCAGGCCGATGCCGGCAACCTCAGAAACTACAAACCCTGGTATAATTATACCATGAACGCATATCTGGGTAGCCCAAACACCGGCGTTAAGAATTCAAGTGTAAAAAAGTTGTCCGAAGTAAAACACCTTGCGGAAACTTTTTGCTTCACCGAGGAAAGTGCTTTGGTCGATACGCGGTACAACGTCTCCGGCCTGAACGATACCTACATGATTCCAGGCGATGACTCCATGATACAAGGATGGTTTAACCAAACAGGAAGCTACCGGCTTATCAAACCCGGTCCGGAAGGCGTCGGAGAGTTCTGGGACGTCATCGGCGGCTTTCATTATGCCCCCTCACAGGACCCCCTGGGAGGCAAGGGTAACTGCGCTTTCCTGGACGGTCACGTTGATGCCCACCCCCGCGCCGAAACATTTCCTCTGGCCTGGCCGAATTGATTCAACGAGTTCTCTCTAATCCTTCTGCGCTAAAAGCGGATTGACAAACCAGCCAAAAACCTACACAATTGCACCAGACAAAATTCTGTAAAATCATTTTTGAAGGAAGCACTATGAAAGATACTTTTCTTAACAGACGCAATTTTGTGAAAATGATGGGAATGGGGGCAGCTTCGATGCTCGTTCCGTCATGTAACATGACAACTCCACAGCCTAAGAAAAAACCTAATTTCGTTTTTTTCCTCGTTGACGATTTAGGTTGGAAAGACCTCGTTTGCTATGGCAGCAGTTTTTATGAAACTCCCAACATCGATAAACTCGCCAGAGGCAGTATGCGATTCACTAACGCATACGCCGCCTGTCCGGTCTGCTCACCCACACGGGCAAGTATAATGTCGGGTAAATATCCTGCGAGACTGAACCTTACAGATTATCTCAAAGGCAGACGGCGGGGAAAATTGAATCCCGCCCAATACCTCGACCAGATGCCGCTCGAAGAAGTAACAATCGCCGAGACATTGAAAGAAGCCGGCTATGCAACCTTCTTCGCAGGAAAATGGCACCTCGGGCCTGAAGGCTTTTGGCCGGAGAATCAGGGCTTTGACATCAACAAAGGCGGCATTGATAGAGGCGGACCCTATGGTGGTAAAAAATATTTCTCACCTTATGGTAATCCCCGCCTAAAGGACGGCCCCGATGGCGAACATCTGCCGGACAGACTGGCATCGGAAACTGCCGCATTTATTGAAGACCATCAAAACAAACCATTTCTCGCCTATCTTTCTTTTTACTCTGTTCATACGCCACTAATGGCCAGGCCGGACCTCGAGAATAAGTACAAACAAAAAGCAAAATCCGCCCCGGCTTCTGCCTGGGGCAAAGAAGGCAATAATAAAGTTCGACTCGTCCAGAACCACGCAGTGTACGCCGGGATGATAGAAGCGATGGATCAGGCAGTAGGCAAAGTCCTAAACGCCCTGGATCAGTTGAACATGGCAAATGATACCGTGGTCATTTTTATGTCAGACAACGGCGGATTGAGCACATCCGAAGGCCACCCAACATCTAACCTGCCGCTGCGAGGGGGCAAAGGATGGCTGTACGAAGGCGGAATCCGCGAGCCGATGATGATAAGGTGGCCCGGCGTAACTAAGCCCGGAAGCCTATGCAGTGAAACTGTAATCAGCACGGACTTCTACCCAACGATGCTTGAGATAGCATCTCTTCCACCCAAACCAAAACAGCACATCGACGGCGTAAGTATGGTACCCCTTCTCAAAGGTAAAAAATCCCTGCCCCGCAAAGCTGTATTCTGGCACTATCCGCACTACGGTAATCAGGGCGGCAGTCCAGGCGGGGCTGTACGGGCCGGAGATTATAAGCTGATTGAATTTTATGAAGACAACCACCTGGAACTATACAACCTTAAACAGGATATCGGTGAAAAGAATAATCTCGCTGATAAAATGCCCGGCAAAACCGCCGAACTTCA
>CAZIAN010000505.1:0-3802 GCA_964537355.1 uncultured Pirellulales bacterium
TTTGAAAAGCCACCGCCCCCATCGCAGCGGCCACCTGCATCATTCCGCGAGCTTCGATATCCGCTCCATTGGAATACGCCCTCGGCAGATACAGCCACACCATACGAATTGCCTCAAGGGCAATAGCGTCACACATTGGGTGAAACATAGTACATACAAGCGCTTCGATAGCATGTGTCATCGCGTCCATACCGGTAGAGGCTGTCAAGTTAGGGGGCAATCCAACAGTTAATTCAGGATCAAGTATCGCCATCTCTGCCATCAATGGCTGTGCACCAAATATCGCTTTTCGACCCATTTTTTGTATCGTGATAACACTGCTTCGCCCCACCTCGCTGCCGGTGCCTGCTGTAGTCGGAATCGCACACATAGGAACCAACTGCCCCAGCTCATTGAATGGCATGTCCATCAAAGCCACATCAGGAAAAGCTACCTTAAGCCGTAAAGCCCTCGCCGCATCGAGCGCACTGCCGCCGCCCAGTCCCACCACGCCATCACATTTGCCTTCTACATACGCACTAAGCGCACCCTCAACGTCTTGATCTGTCGGATTTGGATGAACATCCGTAAACCTCGCAAACACCCCGGGCCAGACACTGTTCATCTGTTTTTCCACCAGTTCAAACGCCTCAGTTTTAAGCAACCCCGAATCTGTAACTAACAAAGGCCGGCTTACCTTATACTTTTTTGCAAATTCAGCCAGCTCGTAGCGTCCGCCAACACCAAAACGTATGTCTGTAGGGAACCTGAATTGTGATATATCAGCCATAAGTGTAATTACTCCTTTTTTCATGATTTTACCGTTTTATTACTTCTTTTGCCAGCTATCAATTCCTATAATTATTTAATGGAAAGCATCGCCCGGATAATATAAATATGATATAAAATCTATTTCAGGCATCCAATTGAAATGTTTTAAGCTCTCATATATTGGAGAAGTCACTAATAAAAACCGATAGACATACTACAATTATCATGACCTTAGTTACATTGGCCTTTCTATTTTTTACACCTACCGCAGTAACCGGTTCGTACAGCGAAACCACTAACATCATCCCGATACCTGTCTCGATTGAACACCGTAAAGGTTTCTTCATTGTAAGCCCATCAACACGGATCGTTGCGGAAAATGAAGCTGAAGCTGAGGCGTCGAAACTGATTGACGCACTGGCACCTGCAATGGGCTATAAATTGAAATTCACAGCAAAAGCCCGGCCTAAAGCCAGGGCTGTCAAATTGGCGATTGATAAGCGACTATTGCAGCTCGGCGATGAAGGATACATACTCGAAGTTTCCGCCGAAAAAATCCTGATTCTCGCCAGGCAGCCGGCGGGACTTTTCTATGGAATTCAGACCCTCCTGCAACTGCTGCCGGCACAAATCTTCAGCAAATCTGTGGTAAAAGACACTAACTGGAAGGTACCCTGCCTGAAGATTACTGATTACCCGCGTTTTCAGTGGCGGGGCTTACTCATTGACCCGGCACGTCACTTCATCCCGGTTAGTGACGTGAAGAAGTTTCTCGACGGTATGGCAATGCACAAGTTCAATCGTCTGCAGGTTCACCTGACCGACAACATAGGCTGGCGAATTGAAATCAAAAAGTATCCGAATCTGACGAAACTCGCCTCGAATCGAGACCGCAGTGGTGGCAACGGCGGTTTCTACACGCAAAAAGAAATTCGAGAACTCGTCCGATACGCCGAAAAACGCTATATCACGATAGTCCCCGAGATCGAGATGCCATACCATGCCGGTGCGGCCATCAATGCCTATCCGTATATAGGCATCAATCCCGCCCGTGTAGAGGGTATGTCGCTCGATAAGCGATGGGCAGCACTGGGCGGCCTGTTGGCTCCCCGTCCCGAGTCGGTGAGGTTTATGCAGGACGTGCTCACAGAAGTTATTGAGCTCTTTCCCAGCCGGTTCATTCATATCGGAGGCGACGAGGCAAATTTAAAACTGTGGGAAAACGACCCTGAGATGCAGAAACAGATGAAACAGCTCGGCGGCAGGGACGCTCACGAGTTGCACAGTTGGTTTATCAAACAGATGGATACCTTTCTGACCGAGAACAACAGGCGACTGCTCGGTTGGGACGAAATCCTGCAAGGCGGCCTCGCCCCCGGAGCTACGGTCATGAGTTGGCGTGGTATTCAGGGCGGAATCACCGCCGCTAAGGCCGGCCACGATGTCGTTATGGCGCCGACGTCGCATACTTATTTCGACTATCGCCAGGCACCGGCAGAAAAGGGTTTGTCGCGCAACGTGATTAACTTGGAAAAGGTCTATTCGTTTGAACCGCTGCCTGCTGAACTCAACAATGAGCAGGCCGAACATATCTTAGGCGGCCAGGCACAACTATGGGGCGAATTAATAGCTGATCAGAATCGTCGCGAGTTCATGACGTATCCCCGGGCATGTGCTTTAATCGAAACCCTCTGGTCACAAAAACAAATGAAGAACTATGAATATTTTGTTACCCGCCTCCGGCACCACCTAAAACGCCTTGAAACCATTGATATTAATTACCGGCAACTGGATTGACCAGACATTGTAAAAATATATCTCCAACTATAGCAACCAATCAAAGCGAACTCAAACCGAGACTGCAACGGATAATTTCTTTGGATCGCAGTGGACAATCCGCCGGCTATTTCTCGGGAGTGATTACGTGAAGGATAAACATCTGCCGGGTTTTATTCTCAGCAATTCCGGGTATAAGAATCGCATCATTGGTGCGGTTCCAACGCGGAGCGCCGTCGATACGAATATCGCCGCTGTATGAACCCTTGTCTATACCTTCGCTGCGAGCAAAGGCGCCGTCACTGCGCCGATATACGGCGTAATAGTTTTTATTATTTTTCGCATAGCCGTTTACAAACCAGTCGCCGCTGGGAGAAAGCGAAATATCGCCCTCTGGTTTGGGAAACATTTCGGGTGTGCCTATTTGACCGACGACCTTTTGCTTTTCCATGTCATAGAGAGCTTGCCTGTCCCCTACCCGGCCGATAAGGACATTGCCCTCGTCCCATTCGGGATGGCCGCCGATAAACTGCTTGTGCAGGATTAGCCCTGTTCCGTCGGCATTGATCGAACACGGTGTATTGACCTTGTCGCCTTTGTTTTTCATTGTTTTGCTCCATCCGGCTCGTACGAAGAAGTAAACACAATCGCCATCCCGGTTCCAAAGCGTGTGGTTGATGAACAGCCCTGTGTGATTTAATTCCGGTTTGCGTTTTTTTAACTCCTTGTCGAGTTGACGGTAAGAAACGAGCAATCGCTTCTTACCGGTTTTAATATCCACGATGAATATCCCGTCGTTTTCTGGTGCGATTTCGTCTTTGGACCAATCCAATGCTTCTGGGTAACCAGTCACCAGTCGCAGTCGCGCCAAGCGACCGTAATTTATGGCAAGAAAGGCCGAACCATCAGCGGCGACGCCACCGTTACCGATAGGTGTGTCATCGAATTTGTATTCGTGAACGCGTTTGTTCTTTTCAATGTCGTACAGTACGGTAAACACTTTGCCCGTCTTGACATCTCGGTCGTTAAAGAAGAACTGTGTTTCGGCCGCTAATGGATTCCAGTAGAACATTGTCCCTTGCTGTGGATTCCAAGCGTGTGTTTTGTCCACCCGAATAATCTTGTTGTCATGATGGGTATCAACAAGAATCACCGTAGCGAACTCTTCGGGCGTTGGCAAACGATCGATTCTGTCGATTTCAAGCCCCAGAATATATCGACCGCTGGCATTCCACGGGATCGTCTGGCATTGGCCGATATACCCGAAAAAATGATG
>CAZIAN010000506.1:0-3798 GCA_964537355.1 uncultured Pirellulales bacterium
GAAGTTCGATCTTAACGCCCAGACCCTGCCTGGGATGGGATATTTCAATCGTGACTTCAAAGGCGTTTATATAGCAGGAACAGACAAGCCCTGGCTGTTCACGTCCGGCTGTCAGGGGATGACACGTTGCGAAGTACCGCTGACTGATGATGCTTCAGGGCAAAAAGCCGCAATGTACACTGTCCGCCTTGGATTTAAAGCTATGCCGGATGACAAAGAAGGTCGGCGTGTCTTTGATATCAAACTTCAGGGCAAGGTGGTATTGGAGAGCTTTGATATCATCAAAACTGCAGGCCAAATCGACAGGGCTGTTATAAAAGAATTTAAAGGCGTCAGGGCTGAAGACGTTCTTGTTCTAGAACTGCTTCCCCAGTCGGCTAATCCGCAGATGGATCAGGCCCCAATTATTAACTTCATCGAGGTTATCAGAGAAGAAGCGGGAGAAATTGCTTTAGGAAATACTTCTCCGATGTGAAGTATGTGGGCGCGGAGTGCTTTGTTGAATCATGTAAGTGACGTAAAAGTTGGTCCGAAGTGGCGTGAGGAAGGCATATCGACAGAAAATTCATAGAGTCACTTATGTACAATATCTGGCGAAAAGGAATTTCCGCAGTCACGATAGAATTAATAGTTCTTGTTTGTTTTGCTTTATCGATGAGGTGCGTTGCTGCCGAGGGAATTCGCTGGGTAGATGCAAATGAGTATCGTCTGATAGTTTCGGTTACGCCCGGTCGACTGCAATGGAAAACTACGCCCGTGAGCGTAGATATGGATTTGCAGGAGATTGAGAAAACACTTGGTTTTCCTGCGGCGAGGATAGATCTAAATAGCATTCGTGTGGTGGCCTATGATGCACAAGGACAAGTGCTGCTTTGTAACTCTCAGAAGACAGGCCAAGAGAGGTGTTATATCCCTTGCCGTATTCGTAAGGATGGCTTTCCTGCTCGATTGACTGTCAGTTGGAGGATGAACATTCGGGGTGTGTATCGGTTTGCAATATATTTTTCCGAAAAAGGAATCCGCGATATAGAAGTGATGACAGAAATGCCCGTGGTAGGGGATGGTGATTTTCTTTCGTTCGGTCAGCGAGGTATTCTTGGCCCTATCAGTGGGGGATACAATGAAATGGTTGCCGCCGTTGATGCTGACAGGGACGGTGACAGTGATCTGTTTGTGGCGTATTCAGGTACAGTTGAGAAGGGTGGGATTTATTATTATGAGAATACAGGTAAAGGTGGGCGGCCGTGGTTTGCTTCGGGTCAAAGAATTCATCCGGTCAAAGAAAAATTTCAGCCAATCGACTGGGACGAGGACGGACAAGTTGAACTGCTGATTGAAAATCGTGTTTACAAGTTGATTAGTAAAGACAAGGGCTTTGAATTAAAAGATTTTATGGCATTGCCAGAGCATGGCCGGGCCGACGGGATTTATATTGATTGGGATGGTGATGGATTGCGAGATTTGCTGACGGTTCATCGGTTGTCACGGGATTATTATCCATCAGGAGCGGCCTGGAACAGGAGGTGTTCGCCGTTTTCATCTCTCGGTGTCTGGCTGGGGGAGAATCTTCGTAGCGGTATTGTTTTTCATAAGAACATCGGTTCAGTAAAAAAACCAGCCTTTGCGGAAGCGGTTCCGGTTAGAGTTAATGAGGTGCCGATTGAATTGTATGGTGATGTCAGCATAAGTGCCGGGGACTGGGATGCCGATGGTGATGACGACTTGATGGCGGGCAATTCGTTTGATCTGCTGTATTTTGAGAACATCAGCACAGAAGGAAAAGCCAAGCTGGCGCAGGCAGTTTCGCTCAAGACTGCGGATGATAAAAGTCCCTTTAGTATTTATGTCCGTCCGTATCTGGTTGATATGGATGGTGATGGTGATTTGGATATTTTACTTGGAAATGAAGATGGGCGGCCGACCTGGATAGAAAAATTAGCAGGAGGGAAATTGAGCGAGGAACGATTTCTTTTGCAATGGGATGCCGTTATCGATGCCGGCTGTTTGTCGGTACCGGTATCGTGTGACTGGGATGATGATGGTGATATAGACCTTTTGCTGGGAAATTCTTCCGGTTTTGTTGAGTATTTCAAGAATATAAGTGGCAGACCAGATGAATTTTCATATGTCCTGGGCAGAAAGTTGGAGGCAAATGGCACGGAAATACGTGTATTAGCCGGTAACGCCGGTTCGATACAAGGGCCGGATGAGGCGAAGTATGGCTATACTATGCCGGAAGTAGTGGACTGGGATGAAGATGGTGACCTTGACCTGCTGCTATCAGATGTCAGGGGGGAACATTACTTCTATGATAATATCGGGGACAGGAAGAATCCCAGGTTAGCAGCAGGGAAATCATTATTGGTAGACTGGCCGGGAAAACCACCTAAACCAGAGTGGTTATGGAAGCAGCCCCGACCGACGGAGTTGGTTACTCATTGGCGTTGTCGGCCGGCGGCGGTGGATTGGAATGGAGATGGTTTGACAGATTATGTAACGGTGGACCATGATGGATATCTGGCTTACTATGAAGCATTTTTGAAAAGCGGAGAAAAATGGCTTAAACCCGGACGACGTATTTTCAAAAATGAAAAAGGTGCTCCAATTCGTATATCAGAACATGCCGGCGGTCACTCCGGGAGAGCGAGGATTATTATTGTGGACTGGGACAATGACGGAGATCTGGATATACTTCATAATGCGCATCATCTTTTCGGCCAAGCACCGGCTTTGTTGAAGAAGGTGAAAAATGCTGGGTGGTATGAGAATGTAGGTAATGCGGAGAAAGCGGTTTTCACATGGCGGGGTGAATTAATAAAAAGGCAAATTCCTGTCAGCAGTGAACACAGTACGACGCCGGAGGTGGTTGATTTTGACGGGGATGGGCGGCTGGACTTGTTTTTGGGCGGCGAGGATGGAAGGATCGAATGTTACCACCGTGCGTTTATTGAAAATGATTTGCCGACTGTAAAAATATTAAGAGCCGAGAGACGAGACAGGTAAAACAGTTTTGTCAAATCATATATCTTTTAGCTCAGCATACTGTGTCTGTCTCATCAGTTAAGGAAGATTCAATACTTGGCCGTCTGCGAGTAAATGCGTTTTTAGTTTAGAGTAATCGACATTCTGCACGCCTATACTGTTATCTATGGCGAGTACCGCGGCTGTGGCGGCGGACTGACCGAGAATCATAAAAACCGGCTCCATGCGAATTGAGCCGTAGGCGATGTGTGACGAAGAAACGCAGACCGGCACGAGCAGATTTGTGCACTCGGAGGCCTTTGGAATGATTGCGCCATATGAAATCGGATAAGGTCCACCGGGATTGATCTGGATATCGCCCTCATTGCGTGCGTGACCGTTGTCATCGACATAGCGCTGAACATTGTGTGAGTCCATGTTGTAGGAACCCATGCCTATCGGTTTCGGTGTCGGTTTTATCTTTCGCAGGTGCAGTTCGGTTGTGACAAAATCGCCAATCATTCTCCTTGACTCACGAATATAAATTTGATGGGGCCAATGATCGTTGTCTCTGAATTCATCCTTCGCAAGACCCCATTGACTCATTTTTTCGCGTACATCCACAGGGGCACGCGGGTCGTATGCGAGAAACCACATTAAACTTTTCTGATAGTCCTCGTGCTCTTTGATGATTTCACGTCGTCGCTTATAAGTGGCTTCAGGATAGTCATAATTCATGCCGATATTGTCGGTTGAAAAGGCGCCGTGATTGTTGGTATCAGTCTTGCTGTTTGGAGCGGGGTCAAATTTTGCGAATATAGCTCGCCAGCCCTTATC
>CAZIAN010000507.1:0-3789 GCA_964537355.1 uncultured Pirellulales bacterium
CAATGATAAGGAAGTTGGCCGTGGTGAAGCTCCAGAGAGGACCTGTCCACGGGCTGTCGGCGTTGGCGTTGTTGGCCTCATCGACACGCCAGTAGTAAGTGGTATCCCACTCAAGCTGCCCGGGGTCATAGCTCTCGGAACCAAGGTTGCCGCTGCCTTTTAACTCCAGGGAGGCTGCATCTGCGCCAAAATAGACTTCATGTGAAGCACCAAATCCCGGTGTCCAGGTCAGAATCGGTGTCTGTTTTATGTCCACAGCGCCATTTGCCGGGTTTGAACTCCCAACAGCACCCTCGGTGGTAAAGCTCCATACATCACCTTTGTATGTATTCATTGCATCAAACTCATCGACCCGCCAGTAGTAAGTCTTAGCCATTTTAAGTGTGCCGGGAGTATAGCTCGTAAGTCCCTGAGGAAGGCCACCGGATGCATTGCTGACATCGTCAAAATTATCACCGAAGTACACTGTGTGCAGTTTTGCACCGAATCCTGCTGTCCAGCTCAGGGCTGCCTCCACATCCACAAACTCGGCACCATCAGCCGGATCGGGAACGTATGTTGTCTTGGGAGGAATACTAAAGCTCCAGACATCACCTATCCATGGGCTATTCGGCTCGGTGTCGTTGACCTCATCAATTCGCCAGTAGTAAGTAGTGCCTGGAATGAGGCCATCCGGATAAGGAAAACCTGGGAAGCCGGCGACAATAAAGGTTGCGCCCTGATTACCTATGAACGTGTCTTCGGCGCCTTCGCTGACAGCATCGAAATTGTCGCCTATATACACATCGTGCGAGACGGCAAAATCACCCGCCCGCCAGCCAAGGCTTACCCATGTATCCTCGTGCATGGAACCATCTGTAGGAGTTGGCCCTGAAGCCTGCCCAAAATCGCCCAGGCCCATCATAGTATTCGGGATCTCATCTTCGCTGAGAGCCCGATTGTAGATTGCAACTTCGTCAATTATACCGTTGAAATAGGTTCCGCCTCTGCTCCTTTGTCCGATGAAAACTGAAGCAGTGTTTTCCGGCATTGTTCCCGCATACGCCCATTCTTCTGCCAGTTCCCCATCGATGTAACACTTGAAGATTTGCCCGTCGTAGGTTGCGGCGATATGGTGCCACTCATCCGCAGGCGGCGAATCAGGAGAGCAGGTATCTCTGCCTTCGTCATTGTAAAATTGCCAGAAAATCACGCCCCCGGCGTCCTCCGTTAATTCATAAGGCAGGTCGTTTGCTCCCCATCCCCCTTTGCTGACAATCGCCATTTCCCCGCTTGCGTTTGCACTCATATAGGTCCAGGCCGTAATTGTTATTTCGTCAGTGATTGAGAGAAGGGGACTGTGAGGAATTTCAACAGAGTCATCTCCGTCAAATTCCAGGGCTCCCCCAACCTGGCCTATGACCCACTGAGGATTACCGGTCAGAGTGCCATCGAGACCGTTGCCGCTTGAGTCATAAGCAATTGTTCCGGAGCCCTCATCGAATGTCCAATGTCCCACCAAATCAGCTTGAGTGCTGACGGCAAGGCTCAGCACCAAAACAAAAAAAGCAAGTACAGACAATTTCTTACACATAATAATCCTCCTTTAACAATTTAATATTGATCGTTAATTGAAATGTACAAAACTTATCCGCGAAGCACACAGCCCCGGTTTCTAAGCCTTGTGCCTTGCATAAAACCTCCTCATTTATAAAAGACTACATGAAATGCGCCCGTGTGAAAGCCAAAATTCAAAGATGCCTGACTGCACAGGCACAAGTTCCACTTATATTATCTATACCAAATTTGCTGCTATTCAGTCAAGGATAATCTTTTAATTGAGAAAATTATGTGCTCGAATGGCTTCGCATTTATCGTTCTGCCGTTGATTATTAAGGCTAAGGATTTGTCAGAATCTTTAAGATTGACCCTGCCGGATTCAGTGCTCATGGAGCGTACCAAAACAGCCGTTTCATCGCACTGCATAATTGCGGAGTCGTTCACACCCAACGTCCAAAACGATTTTTCAATGTTGAAACTCTACTGGGAAAGCCAAAATCACCGGACGACAACGCACTTCATCTGCTTCTGATCACGTATCAGCAGCTTGCCATCGACAAGGGCCAGTGGCCCCCAGCATTCCCTTGAATCGAGCAGCTTGATGCTTGCCAGTTCCTTATAACCCGAGGGGTCCGGTTCAATAAGATACAGAATTCCCACTCTTCCGTCGATGCTGAAGATCAGACCGTCGGCCAGAATGAAGCCACCCTTATCGAATACAGGTGAACGTCCTGTTTTCCACTTGACCTTACCGTTCAGGTCCATACACACCATCCCATCTCGTCTTGTGTTCGTTGTGCAATGGGCATACAAATGACCCTTATAGAGAACAGCCGGGTGAACGTGTGTACCGAAATCGTCGGTCTTATATAGTTCCGTTACACTATATGTCTCGCCTTTCTTCTCGACCTTTATCATCGCCGAGCCTGCCTTATACCCGCCGGTTATGAACAGCCGTCCGTCGCCAATCTCAGTGACGTTCGGAATTGGAATTTGGCAGCTCCAGCCTTTATATATCCAGAGTTGCTTACCTGTACCGGGATCCATTCCTACAACCGCGCCGCCTCCACCACCTCTGGAGCCGGCCGTGATCATAACTACATTATCTTCGCCGTCTATTTTTACAATAGATGGGCTTACATAACCAGCACTGCCCGGAAGTACGGGTGATGCCCACTTGACCTGGCCGTTAGCCTTGTCAAACGCTACGACTCCTGCCTTTTTTGTCTGAGATGCCAGTATTAGTGAGTTTTTGTATATCAACGGATTCTGACTGATGGCCCACCTCGGCATGTTGTCGTCGCTGAAGTCCTTCCATACGTTCTTGTTCCAGACAGGCTTGTGTGTTCTTATGTCAAAGCAATAAACATCACCGAATGATCCACATGTATATAGGTAGTTACCTTCAATCGCAGGAGTACTTCGAGACCCGGGGTGGCTGACCCTGCCCGTTGCTTCATAAGTATAGGACCACTGCTCTTTGCCCGTCTCAAAATCAAGGCATCGCAGCACGTCCTGCTTACCGCTAATACGGTCCAGTACATAAATTTTACCATCACTTACAGCCGCTCCGCCATAGCCCGGTCCAAGGGAGACCGTCCACAGTACTTCCGGGCCGGCCTTGGGCCATGAACGCAGAAGTCCTTTCTCTGGTGATGTTGCATTTCTATTTGGCCCAAGATATTGAGGCCAATCTGCTAAAGTGCTGCAAGCCGCCATCATTACAAATACCACAATCAACATCAAGTTAGTCTTCATACTATTCATTCCTGTCAAAAAAACAAATCCCCACTCCAATCACTTTACTTCAAGGTGTTTCTTTAATCTTCGTGCAATGGGGAAAAACGCACGAAAATCAAGCAACCGGTATATAGCTGAAATCTGCCATATGCACGATTCAAAAACCTACGAAAAACTATTAATTGTGGTAGGGTACTAAATCTATTCCGAAATTGCAACTAATTTCAGTAAATTGCGCCAATGCTTGATAGAGTCCCACACAACGTCTTTCGTATTTCAATTCTGTATTATCTAAAACAAACGGGGCCTATACCGAATTGGTATAGGCCCCGAATTAATCTGCAATATAAAACACTCAATGTTAACTATTCAAAAGATATTCTTACTGAGCTGGTGGATGCAGACGAATATCATCGAAGTACATCATACCCGCTCCGCCGGCAACCGGATTGTTTCTGTTACCAAAGCCAAGTGTAATCGAATTTACATTGGCAAGGTTCACACCCTGGT
>CAZIAN010000508.1:0-2824 GCA_964537355.1 uncultured Pirellulales bacterium
GACCGGTTGGGGCTGGGGGACCGGCGGGATTTCGTATGAGCCATATACGCGTCGGAGTAACATGTCCCCCAGCAATACAGCTTGTTTCGACTTCCGTGTAAAAGTAGATGACGATCTGCTGCTGAAGCTGTATAGGGAATGGATGGAGATTGGAAGGGATTACTTCGGAGATTATTATCCGTTGACGGAGTATAATCTATGTCCGACGGAATGGATGGCGTGGCAGTTTCACCGTCCTGAGGCTGGCGAAGGTTTTGTTCAGGCTTTTCGGCGTGATCAGTGCATCTACAGCAAGGCTCAACTGGAATTGCGGGGTCTGGATGCGGAGGCGACATACAGAGTGAAAAATTATGATGAGCCTGGCCATGAGCTTGTGTCCGGCCAGGAGCTCATGGGGAAAGGCCTGAGCGTCGAAATTCCCGTTAAGCCCGGCGCTGCGACTATCAAGTATGTGAAAGTGAAATAGCTGTTCCCTGACCGGTTGAATAAGTTTATACGCAAAGCACTGTGAAGCCAGCAGGTGGCGGAGGACCCGCACTTTCGTACCGTTTCGGGTCACCTGGATAAGTGAGGCGAATAGTGAACGTAAGAGATACTGGGAACACAAGGACTAACTAAATGAAAAAACAATATCGTACTTGTCTGGCAAAATTCAACAAGGAGGATATTCGATGAATCGCAGACAGTTTCTTCTCGGTTCCGCAATATTAGTGACTGGCTGTGACAATATTGTCCGCACAGAGCCCAATTACCCTGAGAGTAACCTTTCGATTGTAGACACACATCAGCACTTATGGAATTTGCGTCAGTTTCAGCTACCCTGGCTCCAGCCTGGTGGAGAACTGACTATGGATTTCACGCTGGCTGACTATGAAGAGGCAACTGAGGGGCTCGGGATACTAAAGGCGATTTACATGGAAGTGGCTGTTGTGCCTGAGCAGAAGCTGGCCGAGGCAGAACATATTGTGAAGATATGTGAGGACAAAAGCAATCCCACCTGCGCGGCAGTGATTGGAGGATTGATTCTGGAAAACAGTTTTAAGGACTATATCCTGCAATTCAAAGGTAATCCTTATATCAAGGGCATACGACATGGCCTGAACAATCCAAGGCAATTGGAAGATAATCAGTTGATCCAAAACTTAAGGTTGCTCGGTACTCTGAACATGAGTTTTGATCTGCTGGTACCGCCCAGATTAATCGGTGAGGCAGCTAAGCTGGTTGAGCAATGTGGGGATACGCGGTTCATACTGGATCACTGTGGCAACGCCGATCCGCTGGCATTCGATCATAATTTAGATTGGGGCCGAGAGCCTCAGCATGATGCTGATCAGTGGAAAGGAGATATTGATAAATTAGCCAAACAGACGAACGTGATCTGTAAAATCAGCGGAATCATTGCCCGTGTGCCGAAGGGGGAAGCCACAACCAAATTGTTGTCCCCGATTGTGACACATTGCCTGGACACATTCGGGCCGGACCGAGTAGTTTTCGGCAGCGATTGGCCGGTCTGTACACGTGGAGCGCCGCTGCGTGTATGGACGAATGTGCTCCATGAGATCGTACGAAGGCGATCCTTTGAAGAGAAACACAAGCTCTTCTGGAAAAACGCACATGGCTTCTATGGCCTCTCATGAGTAGCTGATGAACAAAATAGCGAAGTTCTCGTTGATATGTTAGCTTAAGTAAGGCTGTTATGGTATAATATATAAGTAATAAAACTCCAACTTGGAGCGGATGTCCACAGACTATGGAGACTTTGAAAAGTTATTTTGAGGAAAAGAAAAATGTCAGAAAATCATCATACACAAGAAAATAATAATTGCTCATACAAAGGAATGAGAATAGGCGGGATAGTAGCATGGAGCAGGAAGTATCCCTGGCTGATATGGCTGCTTCCTATTATGGGTCTAATTTCACTGATTTGGTTCTTTATACGCGTTGTACCCAGGCCTTCACGCGCAACTTATCCTTGCCAGCGGTTGGCGGCGCCACTTGCAAGCGGCTTTGTGGTGTGGATTGTGGGGCTGCTCGGTACAACCTTAGTATATCGTAGAGTTGGGCGCCTGTTGCAGAAGTCGCGATATGTTCTGGCTGCGATCTTCACTGCTATAGCTGTCGTCATCGTATGGGGTTCGCTCTCTGTAACCAACAGCAAGCTGGTTAGTGCAGCACCGTTTACGCCAACCGAACCGGCAAACAGTCCAATGGGTGTTGCTAAAGGGATTCATCCGGGACGCGTCGTATGGATTCGTGATCCCGATGCTACAAGCTGGAACGGCTCGGCCGGGGACTGGTGGGATGACAATAATACCGATCAGAAAACGGTTGATTCAATGGTCTCCGAAGCTATTCAGCGACTGACAGGTGAGTCAAGCGATTCTAAAGCTTGGGAGGCGCTTTTCAGACACTTCAATAAGAACAAGGGCTTTGGGGATGTTGGTTACCGAAAGGGAGAGAAGATCGCCATCAAATTAAATATGAACCAGGAACGCGGAGGCAATTGGAAACCCGATGTCGGAAATCCGAGCCCTCATGTTGTTTATTCTTTTGTGTATCAGCTTATAAACCAGGCGGGCGTACCCGGCTCTGAAATAACCCTATTCGACGCCTCACGCTATATCGGTGATCCCATATACAACAAGATCAAGAGCAATGCCAATCCTAATTTTCAAAGTGTCAGGTATGTGGTTGCACCCAAAAACGCAAACAATGGGCGTACTGCAGCAGTTTACGATACAAGCAATCCACTTCATACCAAAGCCGGAACTGTTTATCTGCCACAATGTGTGACGCAAGCCGAGTACCTGATTAATCTGGCTTT
>CAZIAN010000508.1:2834-3775 GCA_964537355.1 uncultured Pirellulales bacterium
GCTCACACCCTGTTTGGTGTGACACTATGCGCAAAAAACCATTTCGGTACGACGTATTTTCCAAACGATCGCGGCTGGACACCCAGTCCGCTGCATGCCTATGGTAGTCGAAAAGATCGTATGGGCTCGTATAACTGCCTCGTGAATCTGAATGGCCACAAACATCTGGATGGAAAAACACTTCTTTACATGATCGATGGATTGTATCCTGCACGAAATCAGACCGGCAGCGTGATTAGGTTTGTGAGTTTTGACAACGACTGGTTTTCGAGCATATTGGTTTCACAAGACTTGGTGGCCATCGATTCTGTTGGATTGGACTTTTTACGAAATGAACAGGTCCTGAATCCGGTTGTTGTTGATGTTACCGGCAATCCCGACAACTATTTGCACGAAGCGTCATCAGCGAATAAGCCACCTTCAGGAACGACTTATGACCCGGAAGGCGATGGAACAGCTCTGGAAAGTCTTGGTGTCCACGAGCACTGGAACAATCCAAAGGACAGGAAATACTCTCGCAATTTGGGAACCGGTAATGGCATTGAATTGGTAACAAAGAACTAATTACAGACAATTCTGCTGCTGTAATCGGAAAATGATCAGCTCATAGAATACGATATCCCCCAAAAGAATTACACGATTGATACATTTCATTTCCTCCGGAGTAGGGTCGAGGACTGGCGCGTTGGTGTAGGTTGAATTTTGTTTTCCCCGTTTACTCGCTCTTTCGTCTGCGAGTGTCACAATATCTCAACCATTCCACGTTTCCAGTCCTCGACCCTACGACGGTGCGAAAAAATGTATCGATAATATCAATTCTTTAATGGTTTATTGAAAAATCAAGGGGGCCTATACCGAATCAATCAGTATAAGCCCCGAGTTAATACAAATCTGCAATATCAATATTTCAATCAATTGATAAAATACCTATTTCAAGGTGC
>CAZIAN010000509.1:0-3743 GCA_964537355.1 uncultured Pirellulales bacterium
AACAAAGGATATAATGTTTGTAAACATGACCCATTATATCCCATCTTAACAGGACGAGTCAAGCATAATTTGCCTATATTAACACATGGTAATCAAAAAATCTGTGTGTTCTGCAAGCTTCTTTGCCATATCTTCGAGGGAAAAATCCACCTATCGTAGAAATTGAGAGCGATTGATAAGAATAGTCTTTCAATCCGGCCAGACTACCCCCACCCTAACAGTAAGGCCCCTGCTTGAATTGGAGAATGCATCTTAAACTGTTCCACTGCATATTTCTATATTTCCAATTCAAAAAGATGTAAAATACCACTGTATCTTCTGACTATTCTCCGCTTTAAGCATTAATGAAATAAAGAAAAAATTATAATATATGTTCACAAATTTCCTCATAATTTCTCCTCGTCGGCAACAGGACAAGCAACCGCCCTTTCAATACTGATACACCGGTTGATATTAAAATTTATGTCAAAATATAAATGTAAAGGACTTTTTAAAGGCAGCAGTATGGTTTCAGATCGTAGCCATAAATTAAAGAAGTTTTATGAAATATGCCGAGAACATTTTTCAGTGTGAGTATAATTCGATTTTTTTATTACTTAAATTTAGGAGAGTAAAGATGCGATTTCTTGAAGAAACAAAAAAATGGATTGGTGAGATTACTGAAATATTTTTATTGCTGATCGCCCTTGGGATTACGATTGAAATCCTTTTTGGCACCGACACTACTGTTCCTTTCTTTGGAGGAATTGTTGAAAATATCACCGTGCTGCTTAGCAGTTTGGGTGATAACGGGCTTGTCGGTTTAATTGCTCTGGCGATTATTTTCTTCCTGTTTCATAGAAGACAACCTGTTCAACATCACCAGGGATAGCTTAAAACCTTAGGAAAATTAGCGAGAGCCAATCGATGGCGCCGTCATTCTGAGTAATATGACTTTTTTAACTCAATGATTGTGCTATCGGTTGGCCCCCGATTTCCACAGAAATGGAACTGATTTACAAGCATCTCTTTGGACCACCAGCCATTTTTTTTTCGTTTCGTGTGTATTATTTCCGTTAAAGGCAATTGCTCAGCAATAAACTTTAACGCACGCCGGATTGATATAAGGCTTATTACACGAACAAAAATAAGAACAAACGAAATTTGCCCCGCTTGTACGACAAGGCTATTTCTGCTTACAGGAAATAACAAGCTGGAAGATCAGAAATTTCGTTCGACGAAGCCGGTATCGATTTTATTTTTGACGAAAAGATTGTGGGAGAGGATGTCGAGGCAGGCGGGTATCGTTGTCTTGATAGGCTCGATAACAAACTCCCTCAAAGCCCTTTTCATTGTAGCAATGGCTTCTGTCCGCGTTCTTTGATGGACAATAAGTTTGGCAATCATCGAATCGTAGGTCGGAGATACGGTCCAGCCTTGATGAACGTGCGTATCAACTCTGACGCCGGGGCCGCCGGGCAGAATTAACCGCCTAATCGTACCCGGTGATGGAGCAAAATTATTTTCAGGGTCCTCGGCATTAATCCGGCACTCAATAGCCACGCCTGTATGCTTAATGTTTTTCTGGCTGAGCTTGAGTGGCAGGCCGGCCGCAATTTTCAACTGCCACTTAATCAGGTCGTGGCCGGTAACCATTTCAGTAACGGGATGCTCGACCTGAATTCGCGTGTTCGCCTCTATGAAATAAAAGTTTTTATCGTTGTCTAAAAGAAACTCAACTGTCGCCGCATTAACATACTTGGCCTTTTTTATAATCTTCAAGGCGGCTTCGGCAAGTTGCCCCCTTGTATGCTTATCCAGGACCGGACAGGGTGATTCCTCTATCATCTTTTGATGTCTTCGTTGAATGGAGCAGTCTCTTTCATAAAAGTGTAAAGCATTGCCGTGCATATCAGCCATGACCTGGACTTCGACGTGCCGAGGCTCGACTATGAACTTTTCCAGATAGATGCTTCCGTCACCAAAGGCGGCTTCGGCTTCGGCACGGGCCGAGTTAAATGCCGAGCGCAGGGTAATGTCGTTATGGACAACTCTCATTCCCCGTCCACCGCCGCCGGAGGTGGCTTTTAATATTACTGGGTAACCCATCTTGTTTGCCAGTTCCAGCGCCGACGACTCCTTCTCGAGAGCACCATCGGAACCGGGCACTATCGGCACACCAGCCTTGCTCGCCAGCTTGCGGGCCTGGATCTTATCGCCAAGCAACTTCATCGCCTCAACGGGAGGGCCGATAAATGTTATCCCGCAGTCTCGACATATCTGGGCAAAGTTTATGTTCTCAGCCAGGAAGCCATAACCTGGATGAATCGCCTCAACATCGCTAATCTCAGCGGCACTTATAATACGGGGTATATTCAGATAACTTTTAGCACAGTCGGGCGGACCGATACAAATAGCTTCATCAGCGAACTGCAGATATGAAGCGTCCCTGTCCGCCTCTGAATAAACCACAACCGCCTCAATATTAAGCTCGTGACAGGCACGGATGATGCGAAGTGCAATTTCACCTCGATTGGCTATCAAAATCCTTGAAAACATAATTAATTTTATTATTTTCTATCGTCTGTTTACTATTTTTTGTTGTGCTTCAATATTCAATTACCATGCCGTCCTTTTTTCAATAATCAAAAGCAAATTATTAGTCCGGTTTGACCTTGTAAAGTACCTGGCCGTACTCAACGGCCTGGCCATTGGTAACAAGCACTTCAACAATCGTTCCACTGGTCTCGGCTTTTATTTCATTCATCACCTTCATTGCCTCGATTATGCAAACAACCGTCTGGGGATCGACCGTCGAGCCTACTTCGACATAATGCTCAGAATCGGGACTTGGTGTTGCATAAAATGTCCCCACAATAGGCGATTTTATTTCCACCAAAGTTTCTGAAGACCCGGTGGCCTCGCTGGCATAGGTGTGAATCAGAGCTTCAGCACCTCCCGCTTGGATATGTTGCGCCGAGCCAGGCTCCGGCCTTATCGCCGGTACGGCACTTAGAACCCCGCCGACAGAGGAATGAGGCGGTGAGCGCTTTAGAAATATCTTGTCGTCACCATGTTTTATTTCGACTTCAAGAAGCTCATTCTCTTTCATTATCTCAATGATTTCTTTAATTTTCTTCAAATCGGTATCTTTATCCGCCATCGTCGCAACCTTTCCATGCAACAGATATTGCTTAATCCGAATGAGTATAACTAAAAGAGGTGGCTTTGCAAAACAATTTTTTGCTACATCTGTGAGATAACAAATCCAGCGAAATATCTATTAAAAATTATGTCGGACAGCCATGTCTTTCCCGGCAGCTATATGGCTCAAGATTTTCGCTTAAACGGCAAACAATAAAAACTCGAGCTTCTGGCTTGTTCTCTTAATCTGAAGGAACTATTTCAAAGGCAACTATTGTAATATCGTCAATTTCTGAAGGCTCAATTTTTTGATTATGCGCAATCGTGTTAAGTTTGTCCATCATCTCTACAACAGGCAAATCTTTGACTTCGAGAAATTCATCGCTGAAACCAAAGCCGACTGTGTCATTGAAGTTGCCTATGAAAGGCTCTGCCCCGTCGGAATACAACAGCAGCTTATCGCCGGGCTGAAGCTGCACAGTCTGCTGTGTGTATTCGGCCTGTTCAAAAACTCCCAGCAGCGAGCCACGTATCTGGAGTTGCTCGGGCTGCTGTCCAGGCCTGATAAGTATTGGATAGGGATGCCCGGCACGGGCGTATGTAAGCTGTCGTGTTTTTGT
>CAZIAN010000510.1:0-3741 GCA_964537355.1 uncultured Pirellulales bacterium
CGACAACCTTGTAAATATGGTAGGAGAACTGGTAGTCGCTCAATTGATGGTCAGCGAAGAAGTAAATACGACACGGGCATCCGAGCATAATCTCTGCCGTAAAGTTGCCCATCAAAGCAAAATCATTCGTGAACTCCAGCAACTGTCGATGTAGATACGGATGGTTCCCATAGGCGGTGTGTTCCAGAAGATGGCCAGACTTGTCCGTGACCTTTCGCGTAAATCCGGCAAAGAAATATGCTTTATCACAACAGGCGATGAAACAGAGCTCGACCGGACGGTAGTTGACAAGATATCTGATCCACTCGTGCATATGCTACGCAATGCCATTGACCATGGAATTGAGCCGCCTGAAGAACGCAAGAAAATCGGAAAGAATTCTAAAGGCCGAATCGAACTTCAAGCATATCACGAGGCGGGAAACATTGTCATCGAAATTACCGATAACGGCAAAGGCCTCAACAAAGAACGAATTTTGAAAAAGGCCATCGACAACGGAATTGTTTCCGCCGAACAAGAGTTAAGCAAGGAAGAAATATATAAATTAATTTTTCACCCAGGCCTTTCAACAGCTCAGAAAGTAACAAGTGTATCCGGGCGCGGTGTTGGGATGGATGTCGTAAAAAAGAGCGTGGAATCGCTACACGGTAGAATTGACATCAACTCAACGCCCGGCAAAGGTTGTATCTTTACCATTCGTATGCCGCTGACACTGGCAATAATTGACGGTCAAATTATAAGAGTCGGCAATAATCGTTACATTATACCCATTAACGCGATAGACCGTAGTCTTAAACCAACCAGCGAGCAGTTATCATCCGTCCAGGGCCGAGGTGAGATGGCTATGGTCCAGGGCAATTTGATGCCAATAATTCGACTTTACAGACTTTTTGATATTGTCCCAGATACTGAGGACCCGACCGAATCATTACTGGTTGTTGCCGAAGACGAGAATACAAAATGTTGTCTGCTTGTGGATGAGCTATTAGGTCAGCAACAGGTAGTGATAAAAAGCCTGGGCGACGGATTAGGCAAAGTAAAGGGCGTTTCCGGCGGAGCTATTATGGGTGATGGCAAGGTAAGTCTGATTTTGGATATACCCAACCTGATAGAATTAGCAAATAAAATATGAATTAAGATGCGAGGTTTATTATAGAAGCGTCAACAATACAGAATTATGTTTTGACGGAAAGAGATTTTCGTAAAATCAGTAAGCTTGTGTACGAACACTGCGGGATTAATTTGCACGTAGGCAAAAAGGAACTGATCCGCGCACGATTGGCAAAACGGCTGCGTCATGGCAATTTTAATACATTTTCAGACTATATGAAGCATGTGCTTGATGACAAAACAGGAAAAGAATTTTCGATACTTATCGATTCGCTAAGTACAAACCTGACAAGCTTTTTCCGTGAAGGGCAACATTTTGAGTTTCTGCGAAGTAGATTCATACCGTCGCTGTTGGAACAAAAAGCAAAAAAACGCAACTTCAGAATACGCACATGGAGCGCCGGGTGCTCATCCGGCGAAGAACCTTATTCGATAGCTATAACTTTGCTCGATGCGGTCGAAGGCAGAGGTCGATGGGACATTAAAATCTTAGGCACGGACATCTCAACAAGCGTGCTCGAAATCGCCCAAATAGGTGTTTATGACAAACAACGAGTAAATCCCGTCTCGCCTATGCAGAGGCAAAAATATCTGGTGTCCTCTCAAAAAGACAAGCAGAGTGTATTCGAGGTTAGCAATAAGCTCAGGGACGTTGTACTTTTTAAGTATCTTAATTTGATGCAAGATTGGCCGATCAATCCTTCCGGTGGATTGGATTTTATTTTTTGTCGTAATGTAATGATATATTTCGACAAACCAACACAAGAGAACCTTGTAAACCGCTTCTGGAATCTGCTAGCTTCGGGAGGGGTTCTGTTTACCGGACATTCGGAATCGCTGACCGGTATCGAGCATAAATTCAAATATATCCAGCCAACGATTTACATGAAACAATAAGGGCAACCGTGACGAAAACAGCGAAATTAACAGAGACCATATATGACTAAAAATAAGGTAATCATAGGCATATCAGATGCGAACGTTTCCAATAATCCCCAAGACATTCTGGAAACACTTTCATTAGGTTCGTGTATTGGCGTATGTCTATATGACCCGGCGACAACCATCGGCGGCATGCTGCATTATCAGCTTCCGAGTTCAACAATGAATCCGGGTCGAGCCAAACAAAATCCACTGATGTTTGCCGACACGGGTATGGAGGCATTGATTAATAAGATGTCGTCAATAGGGGCAAATAGGAAACGGACGAAAGTAAAGATTGCCGGCGGAGCGGCGATGGATACCGGACCCAATGGATTTGACATCGGCAAACGCAATTATTTAGCAATCAAAAAAGTATTGTGGCAACACGGAATGTTTATCGACGCCGAGGATATTGGCGGTAGTTCGCCCCGCAATATGTATATGGACATCGCAGATGGTACTGTAAAAATTAAAGTCAACGGTTCTGAAAAAGATTTATAAGAAAAAGTCCAAAATAATTGTGAAGGAGAAATAATATGGCTTTGAATATTTTGATTGTGGATGATTCTTCTTTAACCCGCAAGGCGATAAGGCGAATCATCGATATGCTCGGCCTGGAGGTCGAGCAAATACTGGAGGCGGAGAACGGCTCGGAAGCCCTGAAGGTTCTCGCCAAAACAAACATAGATTTGGTCCTCGCGGATTTGAATATGCCGGAGATGGGCGGGATTGAAATGATTTATCATATGAGAGGCAACGAAGCCACCAAAAACATCCCTGTAGTCGTTGTTACGACCGAATCCAGCACAACTCGAATAGAGGGTCTGTTGGCCGACGGCGCAAAGGCCTATCTGCATAAACCTTTTACACCGGAAGAATTTAAGGAAGTGATAACACAGACTGTTGGAGTATAAAAGAATGATTGAAACAGAAAACATACTAACCAACTCTTTAGCACAGGTGCTTGAAACAATGGCCTTCTTGACCATTATACCGCCTGAAGATGACATGGCCGCACCCGAACAAACAGTATTGGCCGAAATAAGTTTCACGGGACCGAAAAACGGCACTATACAAATGCTTGCAGGTCTGGATTTCTGCAGAATTCTTGCGGAAAACATAGGTGCACTGACAGAAGTAAGCGATGAAACCTGTCATGATGCTCTCAAAGAGCTGTCAAATGTTACCAGCGGATTACTGCTTCCGACACTGGCTTGCTCCCAAGCTGATATATTTGATATCACTATTCCGACAATCAAAAAAGGTGATGATTCACCTAAATGGAACGAGTTTGTAGAGCAGCCAAACAGTTGTATATTAAATATTGAAGGATATCTGGTAGCCACAAGGCTAATGATGAAAAACTAAAAAGCTATCTGGAGACTAATTATGAGCAATAAAAATTTTTCGGGCATAAAAAATAACAGCTCACTACCGGACCCGAAGGAGATGGAAATCCCGGATGATATCGGCAACCTGTTAGATGAATATATAGAATCAGCCAGTTCAATGCTCGATGAACTTGAACAGGCAACCCTGGAATATGAGGCGGGCAAGAACCGCCCGGAAAACGCCGCAACAATAAAACGGATTCTGCACAAAATAAAGGGGGAATCGGGAATGGTCGGTTTTGAAGATATGGCGGAATTTTGGGCCTGGTTCAAAAACGCTTCTCTTTGGGTAACAGTTGACGGGGAGTCATGGCTC
>CAZIAN010000511.1:0-3733 GCA_964537355.1 uncultured Pirellulales bacterium
CCCGGGGACCAGTTCCTGCCGTCCAGGGAGAACATAGTATGAACCGTGGCATTCCAAATAACCTCTGCGTATTCATCTTCTTCGATCATCTCCACGAGTTCTACAGGATGGCCCAGGTAGCGGGGATACAGGTTGCCCACCGTATCTTCAGTCTTTTCGATAAAACAAGGGGCTAATTTATCTGTAGCGGCTTGATCAATAAGAGATAAAACACTGTACACCGCAGCAGCAGGAGTACTGAGGTCTGGGCTGTCGGCTTGGTCCGGCTGGGGCCCCACATGCATGATTATAGGTGGAACGGCTGGCTTATTGTACCCTAAGAGGCTGCCCAGCGGCAACTGTTCACTCGACGAGGATTCTTCATCTTCCGTTTGTTCTACGGATTGACCGTCCGTCGGCGCAGGGATTGACAGCCGCTGTAATGTGGGGACCGATTTCAGGTGGTGTACATAAGCAGTCACCATTACGACACCTATGACCCCTGTTACAGCTAATATAACTTTGATACTTCTCGCTTTGCGTAATACTGACATAAGCATTACTCTCAAGCATACTATTTGCCGGTTGTCAGTAAAGCCCTAAGATCCGTTTCTATAATTAAAGACGCTAAAAAGCACTAATACGTTACAGTAATTTCCCAAAATAAACGGGAAATATCTCAATTTATGTGATATCGGCTGTGATATTCCTTGACCTTACTTATTTACAGAGATGAGGCCAAAGGCTCCTGAGTTACCTTATACCGATTGTATTCCTTGAATTTTTGAAACGCCGCTGAGCAAGACTTTTATTCCCGACTCGGATAAATTATTTATCCCAACAAAGATTTTTTTTGACATACTATATGTTGGGTGTAAAATAGCTGAGATTGGCTATATATAGTACTATCTTAATGAACGTTGAAAAGGCTGCCCGCCCGCTAAGGATTCTCACACGGCGGCCTGACAACTTGCAGGTTGTGAGCTGCGAGGGTAATAAAGTGTATCTCAAACGAAATATTCAGTTCGGGATGCGAGATACAAGATGAGATGTCCCTTTTGCAAGGAAAACCGGGATAAAGTAGTTGATTCGCGTTCAAGCGAGGGCGGAAGAGTAATCAGGCGTCGCCGTCAATGCCTGGTGTGTGAAAAGCGTTTTACAACCTACGAAAAGGTTGGTGAAAGTTTCAAGCTCTACGTAGTGAAAAAAGATAATTCGAGAGTTCCTTATGACAGAGAGAAAATCATCAGCGGCCTGCAAAATGCCTGTTATAAGAGACCCGTCTCGACAGAACAGATTCAGCAGATAGCTGACAAGGCCGAGGAAAATTTATTCCGGCAATTCGACAAGGAAGTCTCTTCGGCAATTGTCGGTGAAAGTGTTATGAAACAGCTTCGCAGAGTTGATAAAGTGGCGTATATTCGTTTCGCAAGTGTATATCGTGACTTCAGGGATGCCGGTGACTTGATTAAGGAAGTCAGTCAGGCAATTACCGAAACCGAGCCAAGCGGCCAACAGGCACTTTTTGATTGGTAATTTTTGCAGGGAGGCAAAAATAAGGTGATGCGAACACAGCTAAAAGTAATAAAAGTCGATGGTAGTATCGAGGAATACTCGCATACTAAGGTGATGGGAACTATCAATAATGCTCTGTGCAGGATTGGACAGGCGGATGTCTATATCGCCGAACAGCTTGCCGAAGTGGTAACATATTTTCTTTATCACCGGCAAAACAGACGCACCGCGACCAGCAGTGAGATATTTTCCATAATCAAGGCGGCCCTCTCGGCCGTCAGCTATGACGAAGCCGCCGGCGAACTAAGCGAGTATCACTTCCATCGCAGGCTAAAGCGATCCAGAACCGAGGTCGTCTCAATTGACATTCAGCAGCTCACCGACGCCGAGCTGCTTACAGGCGCCGAGACAGCTGACAACAGGTGCCGATGGGACAAGTCCAGAATAGCCGAGGACCTGGTGAAAAAGTACGACATCTGCACGCTGACGGCACGGATGATTGCCTCGATGGTCGAAGAAAAAATCTTCAATATGGGAATCTACCTTGTCCCGAGCAGCCTGATAAAGCAGCTCGTCCTGGGCGATACAGCAGCCGTACTTCGCGCCCAACAACAATTGCAAACCGCCTGAGAGCCTTTGGGCCGCCGGGCAATTCGGGGACAAATTAAGAAATACCAGTCATTTAAGGAAGGAAAAATAAATATGGGCGATAAAGGCAAGAGAGATAAAGGCAGAAAAGAACAACAGAAAAAAGCAAAGCTTAGTCCGAAGGAAAAACGGAAATTGAAAAAAGATAAGAAGAATAATTAAATTCCTGTCTATTTACGCGTGTGTAATCCATTCGACTCCCATCAGGGCAGTCAACTTGCACGCCCTCACCGCACAATTAGTTTCCCTACACATTCGGATAAGTATCCGCGTACCAGGTGTTGACAACGTTCTCTACATCAGCACGGGTTTTTGCCTTCATGAAAGACAGCAGGACCGGTTTGCGTCTGGGGTGACGGCAGACGTATCCGACAGCAAACTTGCGGAAGATGCCAACCGCCTTTTTTTCGGGATAATCCCGTAGTATCAGCTCGAAATGTTCGAGAATAACAAACCGTTGTTCCCTCATGTCTGGTGGCGCAGGCAGTGGTTTATTCTCCCATATATAGCGAAGATCACGAAATATCCAGGGATTGCCGATGGCGCCGCGGGCTACGATGAAACCGTCGAGTCCGGTCCTTTTCATCAGGTCAACCGTGGCGGCGGTATCAAATATGTCACCACTGCCGACAATAGTCGCCCGCGGAAAGCGGCTTTTAACCGCCGCCGGCAAGTCCCAGTCAGCCTCACCGCGATACCGCTCGCCGACGGTGCGCCCGTGAATCACAAGAGCATCGACACCCTGTTCGACCGAGCGGCTCACAATCTGCCAGAAGTTCTCAAGTGATTCAGGTTTATGATTCACGCCGATGCGAAGTTTCATCAGAACAGGAACAGCGACCGCGTCGCGCACCGCCTTTAGAATATCGATGACAGTGTCCGGATCGTTAAGCAAAGCCCCGCCGCGTCCCCGCCGCAGGACTTTGGGGGCCGGACAAGCAAAATTCAAATCGATAACGTCGTATCCGACAGCCACTAAATCACGAGCGGCCTTAGCCATAGTCGCCGGTTTACTGCCGAGAATCTGGGCGCCAATCGGGTGCTCATCGGAACCTGGCCGAAAAACGGCCTTGCGAAGAACGCGTGGGTGGGCCGCACTCTTGGCTAACATCATATCGGCCATGATAAAAGGACAGCCGAACCGGCGGGCGAGCGTGCGCATTGCGTAACCACTGTAGCCGCTCAGGGAGGCCTGAAAAAACGGCACGTCCAGAGCAAGGCTGCCAAGTTTGAGTCCGACAGAGTTACTCATATTCCCCTTGCTGTCCGGCTATTTTCATTTTATCTAATCCCTGTTTCTTCTTTTGTTTTTTTAACTTTTTACTCTCGCCTTTTCCTAAAGACGCATAGGCCGCAATACTCGTACTACGCCCAGTAGCGTTTCGCACCACTTTTTATTATATCGATTCATTCTCCTGCTTGTAAACTCCATCTTTCACCAACCGAGAAATACTCGCCCTTGACATCCGTCCGCATTCTGCATATCCTGCTAATTAATGAAACAAGCCTGTCTCTGGTGTTTTTTTGCAGGATGTATATTCATTGTCAGGTTTTTAATTTGGATAACATGGAGACTGAAAATGGGAAATTG
>CAZIAN010000512.1:0-3725 GCA_964537355.1 uncultured Pirellulales bacterium
AGCAGTTGCTCGGCCTGTTCCTCGATAGTCATACATCTTTTTTTGAGTTCATAAAATCCGTGCCACCAGGCGTAGTCCGGCGCCATCATTGCCGCACCAAATCTCGCCCGGCGACCCTCATGATGCCACAATTCATAAAAGTCTATTTCGAGTTGCTCATCGAGCGGCTTTTCTTTGCTAAGCAGCTTTTGTTCATAAAGCCGGTCAATCAGCTTTTTCATTGGTTTATAATAAACTTCGTTATAATTCGTAACTACGGCATCAAGATTATCGAAATGTCTGTCCGTCCACTGAGACGAATGACAGGCCATGCAGATCTTTTTCATTTTTTCTCGTTCTTTTTTCCAGTCGGTTTTGGCAGGCATAGGCTTGAATTCATTCGGCCTGACCGTCAGCGGGGCCTGGGTTTCCCACGCCAGACGCTCCGTTACGTCATGTGTTGCAGGTACGTCCTGAACTCTGGACATATGACAAACCGAACAGGTAGGGGTGCGATAATCGATGCCGGGTGTCCAGGTTCCCGGTGCCGCATCCCAATTCCAGTTTTTGCCTTCTGCATGATAAATGGCCCCGTGCTTGCTTTCGTCGAAAATTTCAACTTGTGGGTGGTCGGGGCCAAGGTGACATTGACCGCAGGCTTCCGGTTTTCTTGCTTCGGAGAGGGAAAATTTGTGTCGCGTGTGGCAGCTCGAACAACTCCCTTTGCTGCCGTCGGGGTTTATCCTTCCTACCCCTACGTTTGGCCATGTCCCGGCGTCAAGGTTGCCGTCTATTACATTCACTACGCTTCCGTGGCAATGATAACAGCCGATTCGTCTTTCGATTGCGTTGTTCATTCCTTCTCTCATCCACGGGTCGATCTTCCAGATTATTTCGAGAGTATTTGCATGCTTGCTTTTCGAGTATTGAGCGGCCTCTTGCGGATGGCATCGCGAACAGTCTTTCGGTGATACAATAGCTGAGATTCTTGTCTTGGTTAGTTCAAGGTGTTTTACACTTACGTCCGCATCAGCGACCCCGGCTCCGTGGCAGTCAAGGCAGGTGATATTTGCATGCGCATGTCTGCTGTTTGACCAATCGGCAACAATGCCGGGCTCGAGTTCCGAGTGACAATCGATACACGTTTGCGCCTCCTCGGAAACACTTCTTTCGATTCGATATTCTTTCAGTTCGGGCAGTACCAGAGTTTCCTTAGTGCCCTGGGCTGAAGCAGCTTCTATAAATAGCGGGACCAAAGCACCAGCTACAAGGAAATATCGGATTGTCTCTTTTGTTTTATTCATGATTTGTATCTCTTTAACCAGGTGAAATATTTTCTTTATTCTTATAATAAGTTATTGCGAGCAACGTATTTTACTTGTTCTTCGCAGCCGGGATAAATAAAACAGACGAGTTATTTTCCCGTACGACAAAACCAGGTCAACCAGAAAGGTGATTATGCAAATGGGCATAGCGGCTGTCAAGTATTCTCTTCTAATAACTGTTTTGAACTTTTTTATATCCAACGGAAATAACAAACTCCGTATGGCAGAATAAACTATTTGCTCGTTTATGTGTTATCCGATACACTTTTGTCATTGCTCGGACCATCCGGTTCAGGAAACTATGAGAAAAAAAGATGGCCGCTTCATTAACATAAGTAATAATTCGGTGAGAATGGAGTGAAAAATTTAACAGGAGGATGAATGTTCCGTCTTAAGTTATCGCTTTTATTAGCTCTAAATATATCTGTTACAGCGTTAGCCGGCGACAAAAATATTTGGCCTTGTTTTCATGGGCCACAACGCAACAATCTTTCGACCGACACAGGTCTTATGCAGATCTGGCCGCAAGATGGTCCTGAGTTGTTATGGACCGCTTCCGGTATCGGACACGGCTTCAGTTCAGTAGCGATAGCGGGGGGGCGTATTTTTACGGCTGGCATGATTGACAAACAGACATATGTGACGGCCCTTGACTTGAATGGAAAGCAATTGTGGCAGCGGCTGAACGGACAGTCATGGCAGGCTTCAAAGCAACAGCCGTGGGCAGTGCCTAATGCGGGTTCCCGGGGCACACCGAGTGTTGACGGGAACACGGTTTATCACCTGTCTGAAATGGGACAGCTTACTGCATTTGATGTGCGTACGGGACAGGAACAATGGAACATAAACCTGTTAAAAACTTTTAAGGCAGAGCGACCGAAATATGGATTGAGCGAATCATTGCTGATTCAAGGGGATGCCCTTTTTTGCTGTCCGGGCGGGATTGATGGTTATGTGGCAGCATTAGAAAAGCGTGCGGGACGAACGTTGTGGACCAACAACCAGATAAAAGACCCGGTCGGATATTGTTCACCCGTGCCGGCGCATATAGATGGTATCGAACAGGTCATTACCATGAGTGCAAAACGTGTATTTAGCTTTGAACCGGAGAATGGGCGGATACTCTGGGACTACACTTTCGGCAATGAGCGTAACAACAGCGCAACGGATGTGATAGTGAGTAACGGTCTTGTTTATACTTCAAGCGGCTATGGCGGGGGGAGCATTCTTTTACGTCCGAAGCGACAGGCCGATGGTAAATTTTCTGTAGAACAAGTGTGGAAAAGTGATTTACTGGACAATCATCACGGGGGAGTTTTGCTTCTTAATGGTTATCTTTATGGTTCGGGCCATAATGCTCGTGGCTGGTTCTGCCTGGATTTCAATACAGGGAGTAAAATGTGGCAGGCTCCTGGTAAAGGGTCTCTGACTTTCGCAGATGGTCGGCTCTACTGCCTTGATGAAAAAGGTGTAATGTCGCTTGTAAAAGCGTCTCCCGAGAGCTGGGATGAGGTAAGTTCATTTCGTCTGCCAAAGGAAGGCCGGGGTTATTTTTGGGCCCATCCGGTCGTTTGCGGCGGACGACTTTATGTACGCTTTTCAGATAAGCTCTTAGCCTACAATATTCGGGATAATTGATTTTGTTGTTAGGAAATTTTGAAACCTGTTTTAGCGTATCCAACTGTTACTGTAATTGATTAAGCAGAACTTTCTCATAGTAAATGATTGCTTGATAAAAAGGAGAATATTACGATGAATTGGTCTAAGATTAGGATGGCAATTGCCATAACATGCATATTTGCTTCATTTCAGCTTATCGCACGGGCAAGTGAGGTAAGTAAGGCGATTCAACAACATCGCATGGGAACATTGATTATTGAGACGAAGCCCGGGTCCAGGGTGCAGGTAGAGCAGCTTCGACACGAGTTCTGGTTTGGAGCTGCGATTTCGTCATCGGCATTCAGTGGAAGGTTTAATCCTGAGGATGAAAAAAAGTATAAAGAGGTGTTCCTTGCGAACTTCAACGCGGCTGTTACCGAAAACGCATTCAAGTGGCTTTCGATGGAGCGGTACCAGGGCCGGATCGATTATAAAGTCGTAGATGCGATTTTGGAGTGGACCTCTGAACACAGCATCCCGTTGCGCGGGCACTGTGTTTTCTGGGGTATTCCTAACAGAGTCCAGAATTGGCTAAAGCAAATGGATGATGAGCAACTGCGTGAGGCGCTCAAGACCCGCGCTGTGACTATTGCTCGTCGATATCGCGGACGGTTTGCCGAGTTTGATCTCAATAACGAGATGATTCACGGCAACTACTATGCCGAACGGCTGGGGCCGGGAATAACCAAACAAATGGCCGAATGGTTCAAGCAAGAGGACCCACAGGCAACACTCTTCGTTAACGATTACGATGTATTGACA
>CAZIAN010000513.1:0-2266 GCA_964537355.1 uncultured Pirellulales bacterium
GAATCGTAAATTTTCCCCTGGTGATTTATCTGCACAGCTATGGATGGACCGCTCAGCAGGGAATGAATTATACCAAGCTGAATCAAGTCGCCGATGCCTCTGATTTTATAGTTGTTTACCCCAGTGGGGTTCCTAACTGGAATAGTGTAATTGGAGACAATCCTGGTACGCGATATCCTAATGTTGATGATGTTGGATTTATAAATGCTTTGATAGACACCATGAGTAATCTTTACAGTATTGATCTTGAGAGGGTTTATGCCTGTGGTTATTCTAACGGTGGTATTATGGCATACAAACTGGCCCTCCAACTGAGTCATCGTATTGCAGCCATAGCATCTGTCGGCGGGACTATTTCAATCTCTACGCCAGAGTCTCTCACTCCGGTTCGTGCAATTCCGGTTCTTGAGATCCATGGCACAAGTGATACGTGGGTGCCCATCAATGGTAGTGCGGGCCGGCTTTCAGTAGATCAGGTTATAAATATTTGGACTAATTTCAATGATTGCGTTCAGGTTGACACCGTCATGTTGCCGGATTTAAACTCGACAGATGGCTGCACGGTCGAAAAGATTAGTTATACAAACTGTTCCGACAATTGTAACGTAGTCTATTACAAGGTAATCAATGGAGGACACACCTGGCCTGGTGCTGGTCCGCCTGGTTACTCGGCTGGTAATACAAACCAGGATTTTAATGCCGGTATAGAAATCTAGAATTTCTTTAAAAACTTTAAACTTGTTACCCGTCCTGTTGTTGACTTCAGCGGCGATGGCATTGTGGACATTAAAGACCTCCTGAGACTTATCCAATCCTGGGGCCGGGATGACCCAATGGTTGACATAGCACCACCATTCGGTGACGGCGTTGTAGATGTTCTGGATCTGGAGGTCCTAATGAGCTACTGGGAACAGAAGGTGGAAGACCCGACGCTGATAGCACATTGGGCATTGGATGAGACAGAGGGTATGGTCGTCGCCGATAGTGCCGGGGACAATGATGCCTTTGTTGTCGGTGGAACTGTGTGGCAGCCCAGTAGCGGACAAGTAGATGGGGCGCTTCAGTTGAACGGTGTCGATGGCTGTGCCATCGCTGGCGCAGTCCTGAATCCCACACAGGGGCCGTTAAGCGTTCTTGTGTGGATCAACGGTGGTGCGCCGGGACAGGTTCGTCGTCTCGCAACAAGGCGCGGTCAACTGGCTCGCAGCGGATGCCGATGGCAGCCTGATGACAGAGCTTAAAGCGCCAGGCCGGATTGGAAAACCATTGCAATCACAAACAGTAATCACAGACGGCAACTGGCATCGAATAGGTTTTGTTTGGGATCGTTCGCATAGAACTCTGTATGTTGATGGCATCACCGTGGCCCAGGACACACAGGATGGTTTGACTGGTTCAACAAGCGGCCTGTATATTGGCTGTGGCATGGCTATGGAACCCGGAACATACTTCTCCGGCCTGATCGACGACGTCCGCATCTACAACAGGGCACTAATCCCTTAGCAAACCTTTACCGAATACTTGATGTCAAGAGCTTGGCAGCTTTAACAACTGTCAATCTTTTTGTGATTTGTGGTGATTGATACAGTTCATCGTCACCGTTTACTTAATCCGATATCACAATAAAATTTCCAAAAAAATATCTGTATTTTCATAAAAGTTGAGATTATTTCGGACTCGATATCGGCAAAATCAATATTTGTGGCGTCATTTTGGTATCATAATGTCACCATGTAAATAAAGGTGTTTTCAAGCTTTTGAAAGAGGTGGCTTTTCGAGGAATTATGGTATTTTGTAATGCACGAAAATGGTGCTGTTTTAGGAATTCTTCATGCGAAGCTCGTTCGCTATGATTGGCTAGTGGGACTGGTCCGAAAAACTCTGACATATCAATGGACTTCGCAATCAATACAGCTAATAATGAATGTAAAGCAATTCGAGAACATCGCTCTTGAGTTGGATTTTCCTTGACGGGAAGGTAAATAATTTGGTATAGATAACAATAGTAGAGCCTGTACCTGCGCAGTTAGGCATCTTAGACTTTGAGGTCATCCAGCAGGCGCAATTCTTGTAGTCTTTCGAATAGAGGAGGAACTGTTATGCCAGAGGCAAAGTTCTAACGAGAACTTTGTGCTTTGCAATAAAGAATCTACACTTCAATTAATAATCTATAGATGGTTTTTGAAGGAGGATTATTATGTCTAAGAAATTGATTTATTTTGTTTCTTTTGTTTTTGTGCTGGGATTAGTCAACAGTGTTTCAGCA
>CAZIAN010000513.1:2276-3715 GCA_964537355.1 uncultured Pirellulales bacterium
TGAAGGCTCGGGGACCATAGTCCATGATGCTGGCGGTAATGGGCTTGACGGCACAATCCAGGGCGATCCAAAGTGGGTGGCCGGAAAAATAGGCGGTGCCTTGGAATTTGATGGCACTGATGGTTACGTTGATTGTGGGAATGATGGGAGCATATCAGATATTTCAGAGACATACTCCGTCCAAGCCTGGGCATATTTTGCAGAAGCAACTGATTATACTGGTCTCTTTCAGAGAGGAGATAAGACAACGTCCTCACAAATTGAAATATATCTCCAGCCTGCTGCAAACCTTACGACAGTCCATAATAGAGATTCAATATACTACGCATATTGGAGTCCTGTCCCTCTTAATCAATGGGTTCATATTGCAGTTGTTTGGGAGAAGCAAGAGTGGAAGGTTTATTATGACGGTGTTGAGCAAACTCAAACTGGTGGAGGAGGAACAGCAGCAAATCCAGAGACGGGAAAGACTTGTTATATCGGTTTAGGTTACACAGACTACCAAATGAAAGGTATCATCGACGACGTGCGGATTTACAACCAAGCGCTTACAGAGGACAAGATTCTGTTTACTATGGAAGGTGGTGTAGGATATCCGTATTCCTCCAGCCCAGCCCCGAAAGATGGTACCTTGCATGACGATACATGGATAAGCCTTGACTGGCAGGCGGGTGATTTTGCCATCTCGCACGATTTTTATATTGGTGATAATTTTGACGATGTGGATAGCGGTGCCGAAGGTACTTTCCAGGGTAATCAGACCGACACGTTTATCGTTGTAGGCTTTCCCGGATTCGCTTTTCCAGATGGTCTTGTCCCGGGCACAACTTACTACTGGCGAATAGATGAAGTCAATGACACTGAGCCGAACAGCCCGTGGAAGGGCGACATCTGGAGCTTTAGTATTCCTCCCAATACAGCATACTTTCCCGACCCGGCTGATAGTGCCGAGTCTGTAGGTGCGGATGTGCAACTTAGCTGGACGGCAGGTTTCGGTTCCAAATTGCACACTGTTTACTTTAGCGAGACCTTTGAAGAAGTGGACAAGGCAGCCGGAGGGCTTCCTCAGGGAACTACGACCTATACTCCCGGCACACTTAAAATGGCTAAGACTTACTATTGGCGTGTCGATGAGTTCGATGTTGTCGAAACGCATAAAGGCGACGTCTGGAGCTTTACTACGCAGGGCGCCGTCGCGAGCCTGGACCCGGCTAATGGCGCTGTGGATGTAACACAAACACCTGTTCTCACATGGGCACCGGGTTTCGGTGCTTCACATGAAATTTATTTTGGCGCCGATGCAAGTTCACTTGAGCTTAAAGGTAGCGGCAACCTTGGTTCTGAGAGCTTTGACCCCGGACAGCTTGAGTGGAATACTACTTACTACTGGCGTGTCGATGAGGCCAATAACGCCAACGCCGACAGCCCGTGGACTGGCC
>CAZIAN010000514.1:0-3707 GCA_964537355.1 uncultured Pirellulales bacterium
CCTTTCTATATCATCCGGCCAAAACATCATCGTCGATCACTGCTCGGCAAGCTGGTCCGTAGATGAGACACTTTCAGCCTCAGCAAGAGACCGATTAGGCAATGTCACCGTCCAGTGGTGCATCATTTCCGAAAGCCTGGACAATTCATCTCACCATAAGGGCGCTCACGGTTATGGCTCTTTAATCCGCGGCGGCCACGGCAACGGATATACCTTTCATCATAATCTTTACGCCCATCATCATGCCCGGCTCCCGCGGCCCGGCAACTACAATAACCGCACTATAGACCCGGAAGGCTTCATCCTCGATTTCAGAAATAATGTGATTTACAACTGGGCCGGCAGTGCCGCAGGCTATAACGCAGATGGCTCGAATAAGGCAAACAGCATTACCAGAATGAACTTCGTCGGCAACTATTACATGAGCGGCGTCAATTCGAATGGAAACCTTGCCTTCTCCGAAAGCACAAAAACCGCAAGCGTATACTTCAGCGGCAACAGCATGAACGGCCGCGTCCCCGATGACCCGTGGTCTCTGGTAACTTTCGACAATTTTTCACAGGAAGATTTAAACGCCTATAAACAGTCAAACCCGATACCTGTCCCGCCGGTTAAAACAGAAGATGCAATAACGGCTTACAATCGTATTCTGGCCGACTGCGGTGCCAGCCTGCCCAAACGTGATGCCGTAGATAGCCGCGTTATAGACAGCGTAAAAAACAGAACAGGAAAAATCATAAACGATGAAGAAGAAGTCGGAGGCTGGCCCGAGCTGAAATCCGCCGAACCGCCGAAGGATTCCGACAAGGACGGCATGCCGGACAACTGGGAAAAAAGACATGGATTCGACTCCAACAATCCCGCCGACAGAAACAACGACCCCGACAAAGACGGCTACACAAACCTCGAAGAATTCCTGAACACCACAAAACCGTGATTTTCCAAATAATGAATAATCCATGCCCCCGAATGTAGGGGCGGTTCGCGAACCGCCCTAACCAATAATTAATTGAAAGAATGTACCATCCCTCGTAGGGGCAACCCCATGTGGTTGCCCTGACTAGCATCCTGTCTCCCCCCCTGTCCTATCGACCAGATGCCTTTCTACCTACTTGAATGTAATTTAACCAAACAACTGGAAGAAAAAGCCACTTGCCATTTTTTCTTCATGGTTCAAATGCCAACAAATCTTCACCTTTCAGGACTTTACCGTCCAGGACTCTTATTCCCCAATTGCCATTTTGACGAGTAGTCTGCCGTTCCTCAATCAAATATCCCTTCAAAGGCCTTGGAAATGTATTTAATAACAACTTTGATATTCTTTGTAGAGTATGGCACGTACCAGCCGGTCAGCCAGCCAGCTTTTCCCTGATAGTTGTTTACGTGGCGCACCTCGAAATCTTCATCTTCCTGAAGAATTTCCTCCTCGAAGTCACGGCTGATGAGCAAGTCAATTCGTAAATCTTTTTTTTGAATGTATATATAGACTCTATCCTCATCTGTACCTGTCCAATAGCTAAAGTATCGTGATTTTTTATTAAATGCCTCAGTTAGACCATGTATTTTTTTATTGTATAATGAATCACGAAGAGAACAGATATAATCTATCTCCGGATCTTTCAAATACTTTTTCAAGAACTTTTTCACCACTTCATTTTCTAATAAACCTTCATCAGCAGATATAATATTTTTTGATCTCCTGGATTTTTTACTCATTTTAATTTCTCCTTTTTTTTGTGGATTCATAAGGAGATTGCAAACCGCTTCATAAAAAGCTTCCAAGGTCGGCTCTAAATCTCTCATTGTCTCGTTTGCGAAAAGATAATGCTGCGTTCTTGGCCTTTGTTTCTTCTTTTCAGCACCGTCTTTTTTTGGGCTGTTCATCTGGGCTTTTAGGCGCGTGATGATTGACGAGTACCTCTGTGCTACACGAGCTTCTGATAGTCCTGTCTTTGCTGCAATTTCCTTAAATGTCATCTTTTTGTTGTGATATAAATAAATAATCAGCCGGTCAGCGCTGGTCAGTTCTTTGGTGAGCCATTTGGTGAGCAGCTTATTCAGATCTCGTTTTTGGGCCTCAATCAACCGATTCAAGACTTCTTGACGAACATCCTCAAGCTTCAAGCCAAGATTCGTACAAGCCTGAAGCAACTTCAAGACTTCCTTACGAACATCCTTAAGTTTAAAGATCAGATTCGTACAAATCTGAAGCAAATTCAAGATTTTCTGACGAACATCTTCAAGCTTCAAGCCAAGATTCATAAGGACCTGAGTCGCTGTGCTTTTGTTCTCTCGCAACAGACCCAGCAGGATATGTTCGGTACCTACATAATTTTGGTTAAGTGAACGGGCCTCTTCGAGCGCGTACTCAATAACCTTCTTGGCTCGTGGCGTCTGTGGGAGTTTGCCCATCGTAACCATATCCGGGCTGCTCTTGACCATCTTTTTCACTTCAAGCCGCAGCTTCTTTATATCCACGTCGAGATTCTTCAGTACCGTTGCGCCTACTCCGCTACCTTCTTTAACCAGCCCGAGAAGTATATGTTCGGTACCTATATATTCATGGTTAAATCGCTGTGCCTCCTGGTTGGCCAGCGCCATAACTTTGCGTGCACGATCTGTAAAGCACTCAAACATCTTTTTACTCCAAAATCGCTTCCAGAAAGAATTAAAGTTTCCCTGTCTCGTCCCACTTAAGCCCTAACGCAATACAGGACATGTGTTTTTTATTTTTCACTTCCCCTCCACTTGCCCGCGGGGGCTTTTTTAACTCTCTTTCTATTCACAGCCTTCTTGTATTCATTTTTGTAAAATTTTGCCATAATATCACCTAAATCAATAAGTGGGCTACTTCCAGGTCTTGAATTTCAAGCCCTGTGCCCACGTCATCGCCTTTGAATAATTTCTGTTTTCCACGTGCTTGCGAAAAACCTCAGCCGGATTAAGCCCTTCTGTTCTTAACTCAAAATCAACAAGTAAACAAATTGCCAACAGTTCTCTTGAACTCCAATTTGGCTTACCGGCTTTTTTCCATTCTGCAATAACTCTTCCTCTAAAAGATTCTGGCTTTTCCTTTTTCATTCTCTCAGCCCTTAAATATTCAGTTCTGTCCGTATTGACTTCTACTTTTAATCCCAATGTTTCCATAAGAATTGAAGCAGTTTCTGTTCCCATATCTTTTTCCCCTGTCAAAAAAGTGTAAACGGTACGCTGGGGGATTTTACCTTCTAACTTTTTGGAAACTTGGTAGATAGTAAGCTCTAATTTGAGCATCTGTTTCAGTATTGAATCTCTTATTTGTCCCATAAGTACATTATTGCACAAGAGTGCAATATTAGCCAAGTATATTTTTGGCATTTTCTAAGAAATTTTTAATATAGTAACAGATACAGTCACCTATAAACGTTGTGTGGCAACCGCTGAGCGAATGCAGTTTGCAAAGTGGATAGTATTTCCATAGCTTTGAGCATCAGTTATACAGTGAGTAGTCTTGGAGATTTTTAGCCGATTTCCTTTGCTTTTTCGATTAAAATATGTTATAATACGCATATATTAGCCTTCAAGGCTAACGCAAACCGCCAGCAGGCGAAGTTCAGGCCAGAAAGCCAAGTCAAATATGTTCCCGAATGTCGTAATCGGGATTCCGTTAAGGAAATCTTATGACTATATACCAAATACTAATGACTAAATGTCAACGACTATTGAAA
>CAZIAN010000515.1:0-3704 GCA_964537355.1 uncultured Pirellulales bacterium
CAGATAAGTCCATAGAGACCGCCAGATTACTACTACGGCAACATAAGGAATCATGGCCGCAAACCGCCGGCGCAAGGTTCCTCGGTCAATAAAGACTGCATATGCAAAAAGATACGCACAAGTGGCTATTCCAGCTTCCGCCGATAGTAAGCTTGCCGCCAGAAGTGCCGATCCGACAACCGGCCCCATACGCAGATTTTCCCGCCGCCATTTATCGTGAATAATTAATGTTAGTACGCCAAACAATGTAGCCATTACGGCATTACGATTTGCAAGGAAGCCAACCGGAGTACCGTGAGCATCGTCGATAGCGTAAAGCAATGCAGCTAAGCCCGCTACCCAGGTAATAGATATAAATCTACGATATAGAAAAGCAGTTGCTACTACAAGAGCACCATACCATAAAACACTTTGGACATGCATAAGAAGGGGGCTGTCCGGCCAAAGAATGTAATCGAGCCAGTGAGTGATTGAAGCCAGAGGTCTCCAGAACGCCCCTTTTATACCCTTATAAGTCCACCATGGAAAGAAGCCTTGATCCATTATTTCGGTAGTATGGACTGGGTCACCGTCAAAAAAATTAAACATGTCAATGGGAGATTTTAAGAGCTTTATTGGACTGTCCATCATTAAGAGCTTATGGTGATAATCATCCATGCACAATCCTCCCTTAAGAGACGAGAGGGTAAGTAGCACAGCTAATATTGCAATGATTAATGGGGAAAAACGGCTGGTCAGCGCATTATATAGAATATTCTTAAAATTGGCAGGCAAACGTTTTGTTGGGTTTTCTTGTATCAAATGAAGTTTCTGAATAATTTGTTATTTTTCCTGTCTCAGCCAATCCGCGAATTTTGCCAAGCCGTCCCGGATAGGAGTCGAAGGATTATACCCCAGTTCCCTGGCGGCTTTGGTTATATCAGCGTAGGTACGATTGACATCACCAGGCTGGAGAGGAAGATATTCTTTGATTGCTGTTTTACCGAGCGCTTTTTCAATTTCACTGATTAAATCGTTAACTGTTACGGGCTCTGATTCACCGAGATTGTAGATGTTAAAGCCTTTACATTTATTCATTGCCGCGATAGTACCGTCAATTATGTCGTCGATATATGTAAAATCTCGCATCATTGATCCGTCGCCGTAAACAGGTATTGGTTTGTCCTGCTCAATCAGCTTTGAAAATTTGTGGATAGCCAAATCCGGCCTCTGACGAGGGCCGTAAACGGTGAAAAATCGCAGGCAGGTTAGGTCTATTCCGTAAAGATGATGATAGGTGTGACAAATAAGCTCGCAGGCCTTTTTGGTTGCCGCATAAGGCGAGATGGGGAAATCAACGTTATCGTCCTCGGAAAACGGCACTTTTTCATTGTTTCCATAGACGCTTGAACTTGAGGCAAAGATGAATTTGCCGACTTTATGCTTATTTGCAGCTTCGAGTAAGACCATTGTTCCGTTAATATTAACGTCGGAATACAGCAGAGGCTCAGCAATCGATGGCCGAACGCCGGCTTTGGCGGCCAAATGGACAATGATTTCGACACCTCCGGCCGCTTTATCCATGGCAGACTTGTCACGGATGTCGGCTTCGATAAGCTGGAAATTTTTGTTCTTAAGACAGTTGCTAATGTTATCGCGTTTAATCTGAGGGTCGTAAAAATCATCGAAGTTATCAACCCCGACTACCGACAGGCCCTCGTCAAGAAGACGCTCGCATAAGTGTGAGCCTATGAAGCCTGCGGCTCCTGTTATTAATACTGTGCTTTCCTGCACTTATGTTGCCCTTTTCAATTTGTGTCTATCGTATTAGATTACCGGACTTATGCCGCATAAATAATGACAGCTCCACAAGCCAGGACAATTACAGCAATTACTCGAAAAAGTAATACAGTCTGCTTTTGGTACCACTCCAAAACTTGCCTGATCTTTTCAGGCCCGAGCATAAATATTAAAAGTCCTGATATCAAAAAAAGAATCCCAAAAACGGCTATTATCCATTTTTGATCGCAATCACTGGCTCCGAGCAGAAATATAATAGCTAAGGCAAATCTTATTACTCCAGCAAAATATACCCGTTTGCCCTTTTTAATGAAATCCATCAGCCATTTCATTACACCGGGCTTGAGCAAAAACACAATTCCGATAAGCACGATAAGTATGCCTACAATTTTAACAATAATTTCCATACTCATAATCTTTTACCTTTAACCTGGCTTACTTTTTGCAACTTATGATAAAATGGGGGCTCTTCCTATACTGTAATATTCGAAGCCGGTGGTTTTAACTACCTTTGGATCGTAGAGATTTCTGCCGTCAAAGATGACGGATTGTTTAAGTTTTGTTGCGATAAGCTCAAAGTCTGGATTTCGGAATTCCTGCCAGTCGGTGAAGATAACGAGTGCATCGGCATTTTCGAGTGCATCGTATCCGTTCTCAAATGTTTCGATTTTACCATCTAAGGCGGTCTTCGCCGCTAAGGCTGCTTCTGGGTCGTAAGCTCTTATCTTGATTTTACAGTCAAGGAGCTTCTTTATGCAGTAGATTGCGGGTGATTCTCTTACGTCATTGGTTTTTGCCTTAAATGCCAGCCCCCAGACGGCTAATGTTGTTTGGTCGTATCGGCCGGAGAAATAATCGGTGATACGTTTTGCAAATCGTTCCTGCTGATTTAGGTTTACCTGCTGGACCGATTTGGCTATCGTCATTTCAACGCCGTTCACATCGGCGGTATGAATCAATGCCCGAATATCTTTTGGAAAGCAACTGCCCCCAAAGCCGACACCCGGAAATAGAAATGCCGAGCCAATCCTTGAATCACTGCCGAGGCCACGTCGGACCTGTTCGATATCTGCTCCGAGTTTCTCACATAACACCGAGATTTCATTCATAAATGAGATTCTCGTTGCCAGCATTGTATTGGCGGCGTACTTTGCCATTTCGGCGGAAACGGGGTCCATAAATAATATCCGGCTGCTCTTTCGCATAAAAGGGCTGTACAATTGTTTCATTGTTTTATGAACTTCCGGATTGGTGGTACCTATGATTATCCTGTCAGGACTCATAAAATCTTCGACTGCGGCGCCTTCTTTTAAAAATTCCGGATTACTGACATAGTCAAATGGAGTATTAGTTTTGGATTTTATAATTTCCGTTACTTTTTGATTTGTGCCTACCGGAACGGTGCTTTTTGTCGCAATAATGCGGTAGCCGCTCATATTCTCGGCGATATCGGCTGAGACCGAAAGGATTGACGAAATGTCGGCTGAACCATCCTCTGCTGATGGAGTACCGACCGCAAGGAAGATGATAAGTGAATTGTCAATACCGTATTTCAAATCTGTGGTAAACTCAAGCCGGCCCAGCTTTTCGTTGTGTTTTACTATTTCAGAGAGCCCCGCTTCGTAAATGGGTATTACACCATCTTTCAAACGGGCAATTTTCTCACTGTCATTGTCCACACACACAACAGTGTTGCCGGCTTCAGCAAGGCAAGAGGCTGTTACTAATCCGACATAACCAATCCCAACCACGCAAATCTGCATTTTATTAGCTCCGATTGTTCGAGTTATAATTTCACTTTAAGCATCATTTTTGTTGAAAAAGCAGAGCATCAATGAAATTAAAAGGTCATTTAATCAAGTACCTCTATCATATCGACGTCTATTTCAACACTTGCTGCCTGACCGAGCATGTCTATCTGCAAG
>CAZIAN010000516.1:0-307 GCA_964537355.1 uncultured Pirellulales bacterium
AACGTAGATAAGCTTGATATAATAAGGTTTTTTTTAGTAACGTTTTAGAAGCTGTGACAAGTGGTACAGCTACTGTTACGACTGTGAACCAAGTCGTCTATCAATTAATTTCACAAGAAGTTGCTATGGGTTCGACTTACTATTGGCGTATTGATGAGGTCAATGACGCCGAAACCATATCAACGTATAATGGCGATACGTGGAGCTTTAAAACCCAGGACTATCTTGTTGTGGATGACTTCGAGAGATACGTGAACACTCTTGACTATATTGATCCGCTTCAGGTCTATAATAATTGGACAGATGG
>CAZIAN010000516.1:317-3692 GCA_964537355.1 uncultured Pirellulales bacterium
GGGCTTGCAAATCCTTCAAAGAACGGCTCGATTTTCAGCTCTACTGTTAATGCGGCGGATGTTTCTATTAATCCAATGGAAACCTTTGGAATTCACGGCGACACCAAGGTGATGCTCCTATACTACAATAATACTACTCCACCCATGTCGGAGGTTAAAGTTAATACCGCACTTCTCCCGATTGGCAGCAACTGGACCAAAGGCGACGCCAAGACTCTCGTTATCTGGTTCTACGGTTACCCAAGCAACAATATTACTGATGACCAGATGTACATGAAGGTCAATAACTCTAAGGTTATATATGGCAGCAGGGACTCGGACGTTACAGACAATATAGCAATTAGCCGCTGGACGCAGTGGAATATTGACCTGGCATCATTTGACACCAACCTTAGCAATGTCGAAAACCTCACCATAGGCTTTGAGAGGATTGGAGCAACCGGCGGTGAGGGCGTAATTCTCCTTGACGATATTTATCTTGTACGTCTTTCTCAAGAATGAGACAAAATTTATAATAACTCAAGACTACATTATCATATCTACATCACTATCACCGGGCCAAGAAGAATCTGGCAGGCTATTTTCGAAAAATATATGGTCATTAAGGCAGCACCAATTGAACAGTATCCGTACCTAAGATGTTACCTTGGGAATCATAAGCTTCCAGAGTATAAGTACCGGGTACTTTCTCGATATAGATATCACCACGCCATTGCGTCAGGCTATCCCATGTCACATCCAGAACTGTTCCCGTCTCAACGATTCGAATCCAGCGGACGTTGATCCACCCCTGGCCTTGTACCCTGGCCGGACGATTATTGTCGATTGTTACCGAGACGGTATTGATTTGAAATGGAATCTCATCAGGCAGCGCCCTTTGCAATTCATGTTGTACGTTGTTATGCCGATTCTCAATGTAGTTGAGCCAACTGGACCATGACTGTTCTGGCAATAAGCTTTTGTAGTGGTCAGCCCAATACGACATATATTCCCGATTGAAGCTGGTCTGGAGGAAGTCATAGACATAGCCGTAGAAAACATGGTCCCAGTGTGGATTCGCGGTTATTTTTCGTAAAATCGAATTGCTCTTGATTGATGCAGAGACGCTGGTGTAGTCCAGGTCATGTAAAAAGAACAGAATCTTATCATCCGTCGGCCGATGGTAAAACAGCGCATTGTGCGCTGAACCGGTAATCCAATTATCTGATGGTCCATAAGTTGAACCCACGGCAAAGGAACGCATCCACTCATCGACATCGAGTACCTGTTCAATGGCCGAGAAAAATTCGGAGCCGCTCCGGCTCAACGCGTATGTCATGTTCATTATCGGCTCGTAGTTATCTTCATCCCGGTTGTTCTTAATGAGAAGATGCCAGCGATAGTCTTCTTTGTCCTGACCGAGATAGGTGTTAATTGAAAGCCCATCAACCCCACCGGCTTCCTGGGGATATTTCAATCCCTCCGGGTCGTTACCAACGGTTTGGGTCAAGGGATAGACCAGCTCATACTCATAAAGGGTACCGCTGCCGCCTTGATTACCATAAGACTCTTCACAAAATAATCTGTTGAATCGGGCTATTTGAACCTCTACTCCACTGCTGTGGGCGGGGTCTGGTGCCATCAGGTAGCCTAAGTCGTGATATTTGCTCGGCCCGCCGAAGCGATTCATAGCTGCATGCAAAAGCATTTCCTGCTGACCTACGTTCTGCCCGTTAGAGCGGTCGAATGCCAGTTTATTGTGCACACCCCGGAACAGATTTTGTGCTTCAAAACGCAAACTAAAACCGAGCCTGCCCGCCTGCTTGTTCGGGGGACGACCGTGCTCGCTGCTTTTAAGCCTGACGCCGATGTTGTAGTAGATATTGCTTTCATTAACAATAAGTGTAGCTCCTAGATATTCATTGCTCATCAAATTTGTGAGTTCGTACAGTTTTTCCTTCTGGTCGTTGCGCATTACAACCCGGTAGTTATGTACCCCTGTATCGCGCGGCATCTGACCTAAGACCTCGTATTGGGCAAAACTCGCCGGGCCGGTGGCAGGATAATAGCTCCTAGCCATCAAATTGTCCCAACCTTCGACATAGAACTGTACCGTTGTTCCGCTTCTATAACCCGGTATCGAACCACTATACAACAAACCATCTTCGGTAGTCATTACAACTCGCCGCCAGTAGCTTCCATCTTGCCGATAACGAAGACCCATTCCCATTTCTAAAATACCATCAGGATCCTCGGCCTGAACAGTAACATTCACTGTTTGATAAGGTTCAGGGACAGCAGGGGTATGAATAAGTGATGAAAATGTTGGGCCAAAGTTTGACACGGCTCTTGAATTCACCGTACCTGGTGTACCGCTGCTCTCAGGCACATCCAAATGTGTGGTATATGCAACACGGTTAAAGAAAAGGCGAGTATTCAATAAGGGTGTCCCTGCCACCCAGCGAGCTCGGAAACGAATCTCATAGACCTGTCCGTTGTTTACCCAGCGACCATTAGCCAAAGTAGTCTCAGCATGGTTTGACATATGCTCGGTTGGCCCTGTGGCAACCAGCAGAAGTACTGTATTAGAGGCATCTTCAGGATCGGGGACAACAACCGATGTGGAGTGATTGCCGATGATGCGCCATTTATCCGTGTCTGTGGAAAAGTCGCCATTCTGCAACAATTGCTCAGCAACTCCGTCAGGATCCTCAATTACCTCAATATCATCGATAAGAATCTCTCCCTGATCTAACAGGCCCATGACAAATTCGCTATAGAGGTAATCCTGTCCAACCGGGCTTGATGTTGCAACTGTACGATAGACATAATTCTGCCATGACGAACGTCCTAATTCATTACTGGCTGCCCAAACCTCGGCCCGGTTGTTGTTGGCCCATGGTTCAATCAGTTCCAAACTACAGCCGCCCCCATCTGCATATTCAGGCCAGGTTCCGTCGTCATAATAGCGAATTGTATCTACGGGATTGCCGTATTGGTCAGATAAAACCAAGTCCTCGCCTTCGTTAGACAAGTTTCCATTGAAATCGCCGATTATATGTGCATCAGGAAACCGGTTGCTCAGCCAGGCCGCATCACCAGCCACTACCAGATATTCTCCCGGTTCTATCGTTGTATCTGGAGGAAAATCATAACCAATCCCTTTGGTAAAAGACCAGTTAGACATATCCACAGTCTCCATACCTCGGTTGTAGAGTTCAACCCAGCTGTTAGTTTCCTCTCCTTCCAGTAGCACCATAGGGTGATACATGATTTCGTTAATGACAATGTCTTGGCAGATTGCAAAGACGTTGGGTGCTCCCCAGGTAGCAACCGCAGGATAAAGCCACTGGCCTGTGCCATCCGGATAACGACCACGCAGTGTATCATCGGCAA
>CAZIAN010000517.1:0-3690 GCA_964537355.1 uncultured Pirellulales bacterium
TGTAGTGCCAGGTCAATACCCTTGTCCTGAGCATACAACGCCACTTCTGTAAGACCTTTCCTGACCTGATGCCACGCTTCCAGAAAGTCCTCGTTTCTTGAAACTCTTCTGGAACGTGATTCGAAAGCAGGGGAGCCGTACCCTTGGCTCGCATATGGATTCTGGAAATAGCCGTAGAATGCCGCAAGAATACGGACGACTTTGGCTCCGACATCTTTCGCAAGATCAATAGCTGATCTTACGTACATTATTTCTTTTTCCTGTGAATACAAAAGCACGTGGTTAGCTTCCTGGAAGTTCGTACAGCATACAACGCCGCCGAAGTCAAGATCAAGATCATGGGCCAAATCGACAAGCTTCTTACGACGATCCTCACCTATATCCATGGGAAAACCAATAGGACGGTGGGCATAAATACAGACTGCATCATAACCGAATTTTGCTGCCCTTTTCATTACATTCTCGAGGTTAGCTTGTTCCCCATGAGCGGTAAAATACCCTCCATATCCGATCGAATCGAGACTTAATTTCATGATTGAAAATACCTCCTTTCTTACATTCAATCTGAACCTGCTTAAGTAAAATCTATTATGTTCGTACAGGCCTGTCAAGGAACTGTTTTTTTCCGAACGCCTGCAGAGGAAACCCTCTGATTTCCCTTGAACGATACGGCGCGGCGCGCTATGATTATACCATCAGTGAACATCAAATTTCCTATCAGTATGTGCTCCCTTGCAGCGGAGTGTGGTTTGGTGATAATAGCGGCATGAGGCCTACGAGATGTGTGGTTGGCATTTCGTAAAGCCTCCTATGAGGTGACATGGCTAAATCAGAAAGATCGAGGTGAATAATGGATCGGACTTCTATTTTATCGAATCGAGTTCTCGCAGTGTATTGCTCAAAGGCCATTCGAATCACGGCCGGATTGCTGATCTTCCTGGAGACAACCTGCTGTGCAGGTTTAACCAAAGCCGGGCCCGTTTCATTTCGGCATGTTGAGATCGATGCAGCCGGACCCGAGAACATGCACGTCAAAGCAGCCGGTGACATCAACGGCGATGGTTTCACTGACCTAATAGTCGCCGGGACGGGAGGCGAACTTATCTGGTATGAATATCCCAACTGGACCCGGCATTCAGTCAGCGCCGGTGACGACGGCTGGAGCACGGACGCAGAAGTAGGCGATATGGACCGTGACGGCGATATGGACATCGTCATCTCTGATTGGTACAATCACAAACGGCTCGTCTGGTTTGAAAATTTCCACGTTCGAGGTCTCCATTGGCGGATGCATGTGATCGGTGATGTTAGAGCACATGATATCGAACTTGCCGACCTGGACGGCGACAACGATCTTGACGTCGTCACACGGCAGCAGGGAGGAGACGGAAACGTCCTCGAGATATGGCTTCAGAAAAGCCTGTGGAAGTGGGTCCACCGGCAAGTGGCCTGTCCGCCCGGCGAGGGGCTGGATGTAGCCAAGCTGGGCGACGACAGCTATCCGGACATCGTCACAGGCAACCGCTGGTACGAGACACCGTCTGATGCTGCCAACGGCGACTGGGTCGAGCATGTATTCTCGACGGCCTGGACCCATAAGGATTGCACAGTACGTGTAGCCGATATCGATGGCGACGGTCGAAGAGATGTGGTCCTCGCTCCAGCGGAGAAAAAAGGCGGTGTCTATCGCATTGCATGGTACAAGGCTCCTCCCGATGCGAAATCGCCCGGATGGGAAGAACACGTTATTGATCCGGAAGTAGAAACAGTCATCCACTCTTTAGGCACCGGCGATATCAACGGTGACGGGACGGTGGATGTGGTGGCCGCCGAGATGCATCAGGGTTCTGATCCCGATGAAGTGAAAGTTTACTTGAGCAGAGATGGCGGGGAGGCGTGGATACCCCAGGTATTGGCAGGCTCCGGCTCGCACAGCATTCGCGTAGCGGATATTGGCAGTGACGGGGACCTGGATGTGTTCGGGGCTAACTGGTCCGGGACGCGACAGGTCGATCTTTGGGAAAATCTCACCGCTCCGGAGGTCCGACGCAGCAGGCCACTGCCTTTCGATAAATGGAAATACATCCACGTTGATGGCAGTCGCATCGGTAGGGCATTCGGCTTGGCGATGAACGATTTCACCGGCGATGGATACGCCGATATCGTATCGGGAAAGTACTTCTATCGCAACCCTGGCACTGAAATGACAGGCAAATGGGAGCGGTCGGAATTACCCATCGAAGCGGATGCGTTGCTGGCCTTCGATGCCGATGCAGACATTATGCCGGACGTGATAGCGATGAACCGGACCGGCGGGGTTTACTGGCTCGAGGCCACCGCCAATGACGTGAAGGCCTGGCGATCTCAGCAGATTGCCGATTTGGGCCATGCCGACCACAATCTGAGCAGCCAGGGTTACGCACTTGCCCAGATCGTGCCCGGCGGCCCGCTTGAGGTGATCCTGAATGTCGGTGAGATTCACTACTTTAAGGTCCCGGACTTGCCCGAGAAAGAGCCTTGGCGCCAGGTGACGATTGCGGCCGCCGCCTACGGGGAAGGTGTCGGGACAGCCGACATCGATGGTGACGGAGACATAGACGTCTGCTCAACTATCGATGCGCAGAGAGTCGCCTGGTGGGCAAATCCTGGCGACGGATCGAGTGCATGGGAGAGGCACACGGTGGGAGCGATGCCCGACAAATATGCCGACCGGTTCTATGCGGCTGACGTCAATGGAGATAGGCGGACCGATATCGTGATTTCGACAGCCAACGGCAAGGCCAACGGCGTGTACTGGTGGGAACAAGCAGGCGCTAATGATGATCTGAAATGGCATCTGCACACGGTGGTGCGACAGGATACGACCAATAGCATGGACGTGCTTGATCTGGACCACGATGGCGATGTTGACATTGTTGCCGGCGAGCACCGCGGGCCAAAGAAAGTGGCCATCTGGGAGAACGACGGGACAGGAAAGTTCATCGAGCATATAGTCTCTACGGGGATCGAAAGTCATTTGGGCACGCGGGCGGCCGACCTGGACGGAGATGGAGACTATGACCTCGTATCAATTGCCTGGGACAAGCCGCAGGACCTGCATGTGTGGCGAAACGATGCCCGTACCTTCAGCGGACCTAAAAGCAAGTTTGTCCTTTTCGATGAGGAGGTTACCCATCCGGGCGATAAGCGTCTGTATCAGGACTGGGACTTCCACCTGGGCATGGAAATCGAGCCTGGGGTCCCGGTTAACTGGCTGGAACCGATCAATTTTGCCGAGGGTACATACCATATTCGCTGGAATATTTTGGAGATGACGCCGGTAGACAAGCCGGTCTTCTTCGGATTCGGCTGGACCAATCGCCCAAAAAACGAAGACCCCACCATTCAGCACCGGGCGAACAAGCCGGTCGAAGTTATGGGACCGGGCCTCTATTACGCAACCGTCCCGGTGACTACGGACTGGCACGGACCCGGATACGATCCTGACCCACCCATGCCCTGGTTGTGGGACAAGGCGTACAAGCCGAAGAGTTTCTTTACTTTCATTCGACCTAACGGACAGAATCCATTTCCGATTAAGTTTCGCCTGACGGTAACGGTCAGTTCCAGAGAACCCGCGCCAGATTAAACGCAAAACCGTAGGGGTCAACTGGGATGGATTGAAGAATTCCTATCACTCCTGTTGCAGCC
>CAZIAN010000518.1:0-3690 GCA_964537355.1 uncultured Pirellulales bacterium
ATTCTCCACCAGCCAGTCCTCCCCGCCGAGGATGAAGCCGTATTCGTTATGGTAGACCTTGTTATAGGCGATTCGGTTGTGCGTCACCGCGGAATAGTCGCGGGTATTGCCATCGGCGCTCGGCTTGCCGACCGTCCCGCTGACGGCCACCATCATATGATGGATGTAATTGTCCAGGATTTCACAGTGGCTGGCGCGCAGTTGGACAGCCGTGGCCGGCTTGTCTGCCGTAATCTCGAAGCCTTCCACGCGGATGTAACTTGCCTCCAGGTCGAAGCCGCCCACGGTAACCGAACGCCGGGGCATCGCCATGAAGGATACAGGTCTGCCCTTCATGCCGCCAGCGTTCACCTTGACTCGTTCGTCATACTTACCCGCCATGACATAGATGGTGTCGCCCGGCTTGACTACATCGGCCGCGTGCTGAACGGTCATGAATGGCATCTCCTCAGTTCCAGGGTTGGTGTCGGCTGCGCCCGGGGCCACCCGGTCAACCACGTACATGGCCGCCCGAACATGCCCGGGAGCGGCATCGTCAATGGCGCTGGCGATTGTAGGCCCGACGCCCGGCAGTACGGGTGTGCGAACAAAGGCCTGGATTGCGATAAAGCAGATAAGCATTTGGTGTTTCATATAGCTATGGCTCCCTACAGCAGAGGATCTTGGTCAGTGTACATAACTTATTGTTACAGATTAAGGTACCCCCCCTGAATTCGGTTGTCAATCGGTAACCGTCTGGCGATAACCTATTTTTACGGTGCCTGGTGTATAAGAGCTGGGACCTATGACAATTATCCCCAAAGAATTATACGATTGATACATTTATTTCTCACCGCCTGCTTAATCCGAAAAAAATGAATATTTTCAGTTTTTCATGTCTATCAACCACTTCTGTGGTCACAGGGTCAGCATGCCCAGATTCGTGAATTATAAATCGTAAATCCGGAGGTTTTAAATTGGCTACAAAAGCCCGAATACTTGCCAAATCCGCAATCCGCAATCCGCGATACGCTTAACAGCCGGTCGCAATAGAGAAGGTTATTTGGATAGGTGTTTTTATGCAAAACAAATCCAAATAAATCCAATTCCAAACATTAACTTGCAAAAATGGGGTATCACGAATGAGGACAGTTGAAGGAACAGTCCTAACAATGTACAATAAATGATTATGGAGAAATATTCACATAATAAAAAATGTGATTTGATGACAAAAGACCAGGTTCGCGCGGTTGATTCCTGGGCGATAAATACACTTGGTATACCGGGCGTGGTTTTAATGGAAAATGCCGGCCGCAGTTGCGCCGAGCTTATTAAAGAAAAATTTAAAGCCATCACGGAGCCGAAGGTTTGTATATTTTGTGGTACGGGAAATAACGGCGGTGATGGATATGTAATTGCCCGCCACCTTTTGAACAGTGGTTTTAAGGTTATCGTGGTGTTGTGTGGTGACCGAATGAAGGTCAAAGGTGACGCGAAGATAAACCTCGATATTTTAGAGAAATTAGGCCGGCCGATTGAACAGCTAAATCCCAAAGATGACGGCGTGCCCGCCCGGGTCAAAGCGTTTGCAGCCGATGCTGACATGATTGTTGACGGCCTGTTTGGAACCGGATTAAGCGGACCCTTGAGAGATAATTATATACAATTGATAGAAAGCATAAATGCCTGTGATTGTCCGATTCTGGCGATAGATATTCCTTCAGGTCTGGATTGCGATAGTGGTCGGCCTCTCGGTGCGGCGGTCAGAGCGGATAGTACTGTAACTTTTGTGGCTGTCAAAAAGGGCTTTGTCTGCGAAAGCGCAGCTTCATACACGGGCGAGATTTATGTTGCCTCGATAGGAGTCGAACCGGTTTCGTAGCTATGTTCCGAACTCTGCAACGCAGCCTGGTCTCTAAAAGGCGCCGGCCTTACTTATCTGTCCTTTGTAGCCGATAAAATACAGGAATCTTTCATACCTGAATATCGGTATCCAAAGGGCCTGTGCCTGACTTTGAAGCTGGTTATAGTGATTGAGTTGTTGCAGCAACGCCTCGTATCTTTGCATTGCTCCCGGGTCCACTTCCAGTTGTTCAAAGGTTGGTTGCTGTTGCGGTACCTGCGGCTGATCGCCAAGAACCAGAAAATCTGTGTCAACAGAAATTTCGTCCACGACTTTACCGCCCCATTTTTCGATAAGTGATTTTATTCTGCCGATTGCATTTTCGTCGATGTTTCCGTCGTTATCGAGGTCAAAGTTGCCGGCAATAACAAACACGTTCGATTTGTCACTGTGCCAAATTAAATTTGCTACAATGTCACCCAGTAATACGGGCTTTTTCGGATCTGATTCTGTAATACGGGCCGCACAGTATGTGTCCGCCACATCGAATACTTCTATTTCAGCTTTTCCTTTGCCGTCCTTCGGGACAGAGCCGCTTCTGTCATAAACCGTGAAGGTTAAACCTCTGTAAACGTGCTGATCGGTTCCGATATCCAGATGGACCACCTTGGCAGAGTCGTCGATTAATATTATTTTGCCGTCGGCCCTGTGAGCCAGCGCTTCATGGTCCGGCGGCGGCATAATGTCCATGACCTCCTGCTGAGCACGTTTCATAATACCCTCAGTCTGTTTCAATTGGGCCTGAGTTTTCCGAAGTGTGTCTTCGTTTGTTTTCAGATCGGCCTTTGCATCAGCTAATTGCTTCCTGACATTATCAACCTGCTCCGTGGTGCTCTGTTCTAAGCGGGCTTGAAGATCGGCGTAGTCGGCCTGCATTTTATTGACCAGCGCTTGTAGTTTGTTTTTCTCTTCTTCGAGAATTTGTTCTTTATCGGAAGAGGCTTTTTTCGTAATCTCAACTTGCGCTATCTGGTTATTCAGCTCTTTTTGTAAAGCATCTTTTGCTTCTTTGGTGTTATTCAGCTCTGTGACTAAATCGCCGATGATTTTCACGAGTCCTGTTGTATTAGGGTCTGCAATAGTGATAAATTGCTGAGCCGCTTTGAGAGCATTTGCAACTTTTATATTGGCATCATTGACTTTCGCTTCGGCCGAAGTCGTTTCCGGGACTCCACCGACGATCAGAGATGTCGTTCCGTCAAGATGCCCGACCATTGTACCGAGCCATGTTTTGCTGCTTGGTTTGGTTCCAACAATCCTGCCCAATTCGTTAATTTCTCTGGTGTCGGCAAGACCATCAATCTTGTTTTGCATTTCTTCAAGTCTTGTCCGTTTGTCCTCGGCTTCAACATAGTAAATAACCGCAATTGTGGTCGCCACAATAAAAAGCCCCACAAAGGTTATTAGTGTGTAGAGCATAGCATTGCTTTGCTTTCTCCTGTGTGCTGGCATAATAAAACTCCTCACAAATACAGAAAAATCACCCTAAATAGCTTGTTTTCAGAACTTATTATAGCCCTAAGCGGCTTCTGAGTCAATAAAAAAAGATAACAAATAAGCCTTTTTACCGTAGCACTGATGTTTGAACAATTGCCTGCCCGGTTCCAGCTTTGACCGTATCTTACCTCCTATAATCTTAAAGCCTCTCTAAAAGGCCTGATAATTGACTTATTTGGCGGATTATATGCTGTGCGGCGGCCCCGGCTTGACCGCAAACCGATGTGTATAAGCGGGCCGGGCGGAGTATCTGGATGGTCACAAAATCTAATTTATTCGGCGCGATAAAATCCTTTTTTTCATTATCTGCG
>CAZIAN010000519.1:0-3661 GCA_964537355.1 uncultured Pirellulales bacterium
GAATTGGCTAAGTGGTCTCTGATAACCCTTACGGATGATAGCTTTACTGTCCACAGAGTGGTTCAGGAATGTATTATATGCGGCATTAAGAAGGATAAGCGTAAGGCCTGGGTTGAATTAGCGCTGCATTTGATGAACGGCTATATTTGCAGTGTCCCCAGGCCTGATGACGTCCGAGGCTGGCCTGTCTGGAATAGCGTTGAATCTCACGTAAGAGTTCTGGTGAGTCGTGCCGATGATTTTGACATCTCCGAACCAACGACCCTATTAATGAATGAATTGGGTCTTTATCTTAAGAGCCGGGGGCGCTTTTCAGAGGCTGAGCTATTATATTTATGGGCACTGGAGATAGATGAGAAGTCGTTCGGGCCTGAGCATCCCAATGTTGCTGTTCGCCTGAATAACCTGGCCCAGTTACTCGAAGGCACGAACCGTTTCGAGCAGGCTGAGTTTTTAATGCAGCGGGCATTGGAGATTGATGAGAAGTGGTTTGGGCCGGAGCATCCTAAAGTTGCCGTTCGCCTGAACAACCTTGCGGAACTGTTGAGGGCTACGAACAAATTAGGGCAGGCCGAGCCTTTATTGCGGATGGTCATCGAGATTCTGGACAGAAACGGGGGTGAACGGCTTGAGAATTACTCAGCGGCGCTGAATAATCTGGCGCAGTTATTAAAAACAACAAATCGCTTAGAACAAGCTGAGCCCTTGATGCGTCGAGCCCTGGAGATTGATGAAAGAACCTTAGATGCCAACCATCCTAAAGTTTCTGTTCGCCTGAATAATCTGGCGCAATTGCTTAAAGAGATGAATCGGCTAGAAGAGGCTGAACCTTTGATGCGGTTGTCGCTGGTGATTGATGAGAAGACGTTTGGCCCTGACCATCCCAGAATTTCTGTTGGCCTGAACAATCTGGGGCAATTGCTTAAGATGATGAACCGCTTAAAGGAAGCCGAGCCTTTGATGCGCCGGGCATTAGAGATAGATGAGAAATCATTTGGCCCGAATCATCCTGCCGTTGCCGTTCGCCTGAACAATCTGGCCCAGCTACTTCAGGCGACAAAGCATTTAGGAGAGGCCGAGTTTTTGATGCGGCGTGCACTGGATATTGATGAAAAGCTGTCCGGTCCGGAGCATCCCAAAGTTGCTATCCGTTTGAATAATCTGGCGGGATTGCTTGAAAGTACGAACCGCCTGGAACAGGCTGAGCCTTTGATGCGCAGGGCTGTAAAGATACTGGAAAATCACGAAGGTAAGCCCCCAGGCAGTTATGCAGCGGCCCTGAACAACCTTGCGAATTTGCTTAAGGCAACAAAACGCCTCGAAGAGGCAGAACTTTTAATGCGTTGTGCGCTGGAGATTGATGAGGGATTGTTTGGGCCCAACCATCCCAATGTTGCAGTTGACCTGAACAATCTGGCTCAGTTGCTTAAAGAGACGAAGCGTCTTAGAAAAGCCAGAGCTTTGATGCGCCGGGCTCTTCAAATCCTTGAGGACAGTCTGGGGCCGGAGCATCCCAAAAGTAAGGTGGTACAAAGAAATCTTGAGAGTTTAAAATAGGTAATGGATGTGTATTTTAGTTGAGAGTGATTCTGTTTTCTCTTTCCTGATCCGGTTTTCCTGTAAAAACAGGCAGGTATTCCCTTCAAAGATTCGGACGGTATTGTGCCGATATTTATTCATTGGAGTAGAAATATTTGTCCTTGACGAGAGTAGTTTAATTGATTATTGATTGATAATTATTTGAAATCAATATACTTAAGGGCACGGGTAAATGATAGTTGACTGTCATACACATATAAATTGTGCTGCAGATGATGTTGAGATGTCTGAGCATTTAGCGGCTACCGAGACGGTGGACAGGTGCATAGTATTGGCCGCCTCAGACGCTCCGAGCGAAGAGGTCAATAAGAGATTGGCCGAATATGTAAACAAATATAAAGAGAAAATGGTCGGCTTTGCGGTCATAGATCCAATAAATGATAAAGTCAGCGTTAATAAGCTGAAACCTGTCAGGGACAAACTGGAACTTCAGGGATTTGTTTTGCATTGTTGTGCAAAAGGTTTACATCCTTCTCACAGCAGGGCGATGCGGTTTTATGAAGCGGCACAGGAGCTTGGTCTTCCTGTTTTCTTTCATAACGGCCATGTTGTTCTTGGGGCGGATGACGTTCTGAGCTATGCACAGCCATATCTTTTGGATGAGGTTGCCCGGGGATTTCCGGCTTTGAAAATTATCATCGGGAATATGGGTATGCCCTTTACCGAGCAGACTTTATCGATGGTGGCCAAGCACAAGAATGTGTATGCGGATTTGACAATAAGGCCGAGCAATGTCTGGCAAACTTACAATACAGTGGTGGCGGCATACGAGCACAATGTAATGGATAAACTGCTGTTCGGCAGTGGATTCCCGTTGGGCAATGCAGGAGAGTGTATTGAGGCGCTGCTTGGTTTTAATATGGTTTTAGCTGATACGAATCTGCCTACGGTTCCACGCGGCAGCATTCGAAACATCATCGAACGTAACACGCTGGAACTGCTCGGAATAAAAGATAAAAGCACAGAAGCACAAAGAGAAAAAACTGAAAAGACGAAAGAGCAAAAGAGCGTACAGACGTAAGGACACGAAAACGAGCAGGGAGAGCAGGAAGACGGACAGCTATGGCTGAGCTTTTAGAAGAGCAAAGAGAAAGCTGGGGGACGCGTGGCGGATTTATTCTGGCAGCTATCGGCTCGGCTGTTGGCTTGGGTAATCTGTGGGGATTTCCTTATAAACTTTACAGCTACGGGGGCGGGGCATTTCTAATTCCCTATATAATCGCTCTGTTCCTGGTCGGCATTCCCATTATGATTCTCGAGTTCAGTATCGGCCATTATACCCAGCGGGCGGCGCCAGATGCCTTTAAGCGCGGGCATAAGCGTTTTGAGATGGTTGGCTGGTGGGGTATTATTCTTGCCTTTGTAATAATCACTTATTACCCGGTGATTCTGGCGTATTGTTTCAGTTTCCTGTGGTACAGCATCGTTGGGATATTCACCGGAGGTAAGCTGCCTTGGGCGGGTGAGGGAATAGAAGGGGTCGAGAACGCCAAGCTTTTTTTCAATGAGACATATCTGGGCAAAATCGATGGTCCGAGTCTTGGTTCTATTCGCTGGAACATTGTCTGGCCGCTGATCATTACCTGGGCGGCGATGTACTTTTGTATATTCAAAGGAGTTAAGCTTGTTGGTAAGATTGTTTGGCTTACCGTTCCTCTGCCGTGGCTGATGCTGCTTATCCTCACAGTACGCGGCCTCACTCTCGAAGGAAGTATGCAGGGTCTGGCCTACTATCTCGACCCTGTCTGGTCTGAACTGGCAAAGCCGATTACCTGGCGATACGCGTTCGGGCAGGTTTTCTTTTCACTAAGTCTTGCCTACGGTGTTATGATTACTTATGCCAGCTTCCTTCACAGTAAAAGCGATATTAATAACAATGCGGGTATCATTAGTATTGCAGATTTCGCGACGAGTTTTATAGCGGGACTCGCAGTGTTCGCCACGTTGGGGGGAATGGCATATGTGACACAGCTTGGGGACAAACCGGTTGCGGTTGAGGCGGTAGCCGAAGCTGGCCCTTCATTGGCTTTCATTGCATTTCCGTATGCACTGGCACAATTGC